>NZ_JAIFKB010000013.1:0-157663 GCF_019641445.1 Rhodococcus sp. DMU2021 | reverse complement strand
AGACGGAAGAATGCGATGTCCAGCAACAACCACCCACAAAAGTGAAGTGGCCGCACCAAATATTATTTGGCACTGACATTCATCGGCACACTGTTGAGTTCTCAAAGAACACGCACACACCATCGCTCCCGAACCTTCCGGTTCGTTCACTCCGGGGTGATTGTCCATCAGGAGGTCTCTTCGACCTCCGGGGCCACCGACCTTACCAGAAGAATCGCGGGCTCGTAACCAAGTTCAGGCGCCTTCGTCCAACCTCGTTGTCCCGTTCCTCTCGGCCCGGGTCGGTGTCCGTGTCGCTCTGACCTGGAATAAGTTACGCGAGGATCAACTCCCTGCCAAATCGCCTGGTCAGAGGTGGTAGTCCTCGAGAAAAGCCCAGGTGAATGTCTCCGAGAGGCGCCGACCGGACCGAAATCGCTTCCGGTGACGCCGGACACAGGGCCCGAACAGGGTTTCCTCCCTAGTGAGACAGGAGTCGGCCTTCCTCGACACCCACCCGCTCGATGGTTCCGCCGAGCTCCTGGAGGATCTCGACGAACCGCGGATAACCACGGTCGATGTGGTAGACGTCGTGCACTTCCGTGACCCCGTCCGCACACAGGCCGGCGAGCACCAGACCTGCGCCCGCACGAATGTCCGATGCCCACACGGGAGCACTCGACAACTGCTCCACTCCCCGCACGACCGCGTGGTGGCCGTCGGTGCGGGCGTCCGCTCCGAGACGCACCATCTCCTCGACGAACCGGAACCGTGCTTCGAAGACGTTCTCGGTGATCATCGACGTCCCGTCGGCGATGGCCGCGAGACCGATGGCCATGGGCTGCAGGTCGGTGGGGAATCCCGGATACGGCAGCGTCGCGAAGTTGACGGCACGGGGCCGCTCCTTCTGCACGACGTGGAATCCGTCTGCCAACGGCATGACTTCGGCGCCGGCACTGCGCAACTTGTCCAGCACCAACGCGAGATGCTTCGGATTGACGCCACGGACGGCGATATCGCCCCGCGTCATCACAGCTGCGATCCCCCACGTCGCCGCAACGATCCGGTCGCCGATGCACCGGTGCTCGGTGGGACGGAGGGACGAGACTCCCGAGACCCGCAGCGTCGTACTGCCCGCACCGGTGATCCGTGCCCCCATGCGGACGAGCATGTTGCACAGGTCGACGATCTCGGGTTCGCGGGCCGCGTTGTCGATTGTCGTGTCCCCCTTGGCGAGGACCGCGGCCATGAGGATGTTCTCTGTCGCTCCCACCGAAGGGAACGCCAGACGGATGGTGGCACCGTGCAGATCGTCCGCTTCCGCGACGACGCATCCGTGCTCGATCGACGAATGGGCGCCGAGCAGTCGCAGACCCGCCTGGTGCATGTCGAGCGGACGGGAGCCGATGGCGTCGCCGCCGGGCAGCGCCACGATCGCCTTGCGGCAGCGTGCAACCAGCGGGCCGAGTACGCAGACCGACGCCCGGAACTGCCGCACTGCCGCGAAGTCTGCGCGGTACTCGGGTTCGGCAGGCGTCGTGATGCGTACGGCGTCGCCTTCGAGTTCGACCTCGCAGCCGAGTCCACGCAGGACGTCGGCCATCAGGGGCACGTCGAGGATGTCGGGGCAGTTGGTGATCGTGGTGGTGCCCTCGGCGAGCAGCGCCGCAGCCATCAACTTGAGGACGCTGTTCTTGGCACCCCCGACGACGACGTCGCCGGAAAGGCGGTTCCCACCTGTGACAAGAAAGCGTTCACTCACAACGACACAGCGTAACGGGCGTGTCCGCGGGAAGAGCAGAGCCGGTACCGTGACGCGCATGGCAGTCCACCTGACACGGATCTATACGCGCACCGGAGACGACGGAACAACGGGGCTCAGCGACTTCTCGCGCGTCTCGAAGAACGATCCTCGTCTGGTCGCCTACGCCGATTGCGACGAGACCAACGCGGCGATCGGTGTGGCCCTCGCACTGGGAGCGCTCCCGGAACGGCTCATCCCGGTACTCCGACAGATTCAGAACGATCTCTTCGATGCCGGCGCGGATCTGTCGACGCCCGTGGTCGAGAACCCGAAGTACCCGCCGCTGCGGATCACCCAGCAGTACATCGACCGGCTCGAGGGCTGGTGCGACGAATTCAACGAGGAGCTGGAACCGCTCAACTCGTTCATTCTTCCGGGCGGCACGCCGGGGGCGGCTCTGTTGCACACCGCCAGGACGGTGGCACGACGTGCGGAACGGTCGGCGTGGGCGGCGGTGGACGCGGCTCCCGACGACACGAACGTCCTGCCCGCGAAGTACCTGAACCGGCTCTCGGATCTGCTGTTCATCCTGGGCCGGATCGCGAACCCGGACGGCGACGTGCTGTGGAAGCCGGGAGCGGGCGCGTGAGGAAGTCCCTCTAGAGGGGGCGGCGGCGCTGCGACCGGCCGTCGGGCCTGGATTCGACCCAGGACATGAAGGCCATCAAAGCGCCGCTGTCGAGCGCGATCTCGTACGAGTCGTCGCGGTCGATCACATCGAGGATCACGATGTCCTCGGTCATGATGTCGAATTCACTGCCTTCCGGCTTCCGTCGCGAACGCACATCGATGCCCTGACGGGTCAGTCGTACGTCGGGTCCGGGCCGAAGGCTCGAAAGCTTGTAGAACGCGAGTGTCTCGTCGCCGTACCGAACGATTCCGTGCCTCCAGCCGGAACCCTCGTTCTGAGGCATCACTCGCAGAATGGCGGCGGTACCCCCGCCGCGCAGGGCAAAGAGGCGGTACAACAAAGCCGCGACGGAGACCGCGAGCAGCACCACAAGGATACTGAGAATCAGAAATCCAGGTGACACTGCTCGTCGGCTCCGTCGCGGCTTCTCGTTGTTCGACGATCAGGCTCGTTCGACAGCCCGCAGGCGGCCGCGGGCCGCTGCGATCTCCGACTCGTCACGATCTGCATCGTTCAGAGTCGACTTGGCTGCCTCGACGTCGATGTCCTCCACGCGGTCGGCGGCTTCGGCGAGCACCGTCACCGTCGTCGCGGTCACCGAGAGGAATCCGCCATGGACGGCCATGACGATCCGCTCACCGTCCGCGGTCCTGACGGACACGACGCCACCCTCGACGAGCTGGCCGAGCACGGGCTCGTGACCGGGCATGATGCCGATCTCGCCCTCGGTGGTCTGGGCGGTGACGAGAGTCGCCGATCCGGACCACACACGCTCCTCGACGGCAACGATGTCCACGCTCATCTCAGCCACGGTGGCCTACTTTCCGGCGATCTTCTTGGCTGCAGCCTCGACGTCGTCGAGTCCACCGCAGCTGTTGAACGCCTGCTCGGGCAGGTGGTCGAACTCGCCCTTGCACACGCGGTCGAAGGCCTCGATGGTGTCGGCGAGCGGCACGACCGAACCCGGCTGACCCGTGAACTTCTCGGCGACGATGAAGTTCTGGCCGAGGAACTTCTGGAGACGACGGGCACGGGCGACCGTGACCTTGTCTTCTTCGGAGAGCTCGTCCATACCGAGGATGGCGATGATGTCCTGCAGTTCCTTGTACTTCTGCAGGATGCGCTTGACCTCGTTGGCCACCCGGAAGTGGTCGGCACCGACGATGCCCGGCTCGAGGATTCGCGAGGTCGACGTCAGCGGGTCCACAGCGGGGTAGATACCCATCTGCGAGATCGGACGCGAGAGCTCGGTGGTCGCATCGAGGTGAGCGAACGTCGTGGCCGGCGCGGGGTCGGTGTAGTCGTCGGCGGGCACGTAGATCGCCTGCAGCGAGGTGATCGAGCGGCCACGCGTCGAGGTGATGCGCTCCTGGAGCTCACCCATCTCGTCCGCGAGCGTGGGCTGGTAACCCACGGCCGACGGCATACGGCCGAGGAGGGTCGAAACCTCCGAGCCGGCCTGCGTGAAGCGGAAGATGTTGTCGATGAACAGGAGCACGTCCTGTCCCTGGACGTCGCGGAAGTACTCCGCCATCGTCAGGGCCGACAGGGCGACGCGCATACGCGTGCCCGGCGGCTCGTCCATCTGGCCGAAGACGAGGGCGGTGTCCTGGAGGACGCCCATCTCTTCCATCTCGAGGTGGAGGTCGGTGCCCTCACGGGTGCGCTCACCGACGCCGGCGAACACCGACGTACCGGAGAACTCACGCGCGATACGGGTGATCATCTCCTGGATCAGAACGGTCTTGCCGACACCGGCACCACCGAACAGACCGATCTTGCCGCCCTTCACGTACGGGGTCAGCAGGTCGATGACCTTGATGCCGGTCTCGAGGATCTCGGTCTTGCCCTCGAGTTGGTCGAAGGCCGGGGGCTTGCGGTGGATGCCCCACTGCTCGCCGTCGCGTCCGGTGCCCGGCGCGTCGAGGCAGTCGCCCAGCGCGTTGAACACGTGGCCCTTGACGACGTCGCCGACGGGAACCGAGATCGGCTTGCCGGTGTCGCTGACGGGGGCGCCACGCACCAGGCCGTCGGTGGGCTGCATCGAGATCGTGCGGACCAGGTTGTCACCCAGGTGCTGCGCGACTTCGAGGGTCAGGGTCTTCGCCACGGACGGCAGAGTGACCTCTGCGTGCAGGGCGTTGAACAGCTCGGGCACGGCGCCACGCGGGAATTCCACGTCGACGACGGCGCCGATGACGCGGACGACGCGCCCGGCAAGGGCCGACGCCGCACCGGCGTTGTTGTCGGTTACTGCTGCGGTCATTGTGGTTCAGTCACTTCCTGCACTCGAGGCGAGCGCACCGGCACCGCCGACGATCTCGCTGATTTCCTGGGTGATCTGGGCCTGCCGGGCCTGGTTCGCCTGACGGCTGAGGGTGTTCACCAATTCCGTGGCATTGTCCGTCGCGGCCTTCATGGCGGTACGACGGGCTGCCGACTCGGAGGCCGCCGCGTCCAGCAGCGACGCGTAGATGCGCGTGCTGATGTACTTCGGCAGGAGAGCCTCGAGCAGAACTCCGGCCTCCGGCTCGAAGTTGTACACGGCCTGCGGTCCCTCGTTGTCCGTGGCGCGGCGTCCGTCGGTGAGCATGTCCTCGCCGAGGTCGATCTCGTCCTCGGTGATGCTCACTTCGAGCGGAGCCATTCTGCGAACCTGGGGGGTCTGGGTCAGCATCGACACGAAGCGGGTGTAGACGATGTGCAGTTCGTCGACGCCCTCGATGGTGCCCTCGCCGTTCGGTGCGGGCACCTCGGTGCCCGAACCCGCCATGAACAGCTCGACCAGGTGACGGCTCGCCTTCGCGGCGTCCGTGTAACGGGGGTCCTGCGAGAAGCCCGTCCAGGCAGCGGCCACTTCACGCTCACGGAACGTGTAGTAGCCGAGGCCCTTACCGCCCATCACGTACAGCACAGGCTCCTTGCCCTCGCTGAGGAGCAGCTGACGCAGCTCCTCGGCTTCCTTGAGGACGTTGGAGTTGTAACCGCCGGCCATACCGCGGTCGCTGGTCACGACCAGCACTGCGGCACGCTTGGGGTTCTCGCGCTCGTTGAGCAGGGGGTGATCCAACGAGGCCGACGCACTCGCCAGCTCGGAGAGCACCTTGGTGATCTCCTCGGCGTACGGCTTGGACGCTGCCACTCGGGCCTGGGCCTTCGTGATACGCGACGTCGCGATCAGTTCCTGCGCCTTGGTGATCTTCTTGGTCGAGTTGACCGACTTGATCCGCGAGCGCAGTTCGCGCAAGTTCGCCATTCGTCGATCACACTCCCTTCACTGGACGCTGGGTCATGGACTCCCCGCTCACTTGCGAACGGTGGTGCGCTTGACGGAGACCTGCTCCTGCTGGATCTCGTCGGCACCGAGGGCCTCGGCCTCTGCCTCGTTCACGACACGGCTGCCGTCGGAGGCGATGAAGCCCTCCTTGAACTTGGCGGTCGCGGCGCGGAGGGCCTCGATCGACTCGTCGGACAGGGCCTTGCCACCGGCGATCTGCTCGTAGACGCCTGCGGCGTTGCGGTGCAGATCCTCGAGGAGCTCGGTCTCGAAGCGACGCACGTCCTCGACCGGAACCGAGTCGAAGACACCTTCGCCGGCGAGGTAGATCGACACGATCTGGTCCTCGACTGCGATGGGCGCGTACTGGTCCTGCTTGAGGAGCTCGACGAGACGCTGACCGCGCTCGAGCTGAGCCTTCGACGCGGCGTCGAGGTCGGAGGCGAAGGCGGCGAAGCCTTCGAGCTCACGGAACTGCGCGAGCTCGAGACGCAGCGAACCGGAGACCTTCTTCATGCCCTTGGTCTGGGCGGCGCCACCGACTCGGGAAACCGAGATACCGACGTTGATGGCGGGGCGGACACCCTTGTTGAACAGGTCGGACTCGAGGAAGACCTGGCCGTCGGTGATGGAGATGACGTTGGTCGGGATGTAGGCCGACACGTCGTTCGCCTTGGTCTCGATGATCGGCAGGGCCGTCAGCGAGCCGCCACCGAGCTCGTCGGAGAGCTTGGCGGAGCGCTCCAGCAGACGCGAGTGCAGGTAGAAGACGTCGCCGGGGTATGCCTCGCGGCCCGGCGGACGACGCAGCAGCAGCGAGATGGCGCGGTAGGCCTCGGCCTGCTTGGTCAGGTCGTCGAACACGATGAGGACGTGCTTGCCCTGGTACATCCAGTGCTGGCCGAGGGCCGAACCGGTGTAGGGGGCGAGCCACTTGAAGCCGGCGGAGTCGGAGGCCGGAGCCGCGACGATGGTGGTGTACTCCATCGCGCCGTTCTCCTCGAGTGCCTGCTTGACACCCGCGATGGTCGAGCCCTTCTGGCCGATCGCGACGTAGATGCAGCGGACCTGCTGTTTCGGGTCGCCGGTCTCCCAGTTCGCCTTCTGATTCAGGATCGCGTCGATGCAGACGGCGGTCTTGCCCGTCTTGCGGTCGCCGATCACGAGCTGACGCTGGCCACGGCCGATCGGGGTCATCGCGTCGATGGCCTTGATGCCGGTCTGCAGCGGCTCCTCGACCGGCTGGCGCTCCAGCACGGTCGCGGCCTGCAGCTCGAGGGCGCGGGTCTCATCGGCTTCGATGTCGCCGAGGCCGTCGATCGGCTGACCGAGCGGGTTCACGACTCGACCGAGGAAGTTGTCGCTCACCGGCACCGACAGAACGTCGCCGGTCCGCTTGACTTCCTGGCCTTCCTCGATGGTCTGGAAGTCGCCCAGGATAACGGCACCGATCTCGGTGGCCTCGAGGTTGAGGGCCACGCCGAGGACGCCACCGGGGAACTCCAGCAGCTCGTTGGCCATCGCCGACGGCAGACCGCTGATGTGCGCGATGCCGTCACTGGTGTCGACGACCACGCCGACCTCCTCGCGGGAGGCCTCCGGGGAGTAGCTCGCGGTGTAATTGTCAATCGCGCTACGGATCTCGTCGGAGGAGATCGTCAGCTCCGCCATGTTCTTCCTGCTCTCGGTATCTGGTCTTCGAAAAGATCTATGTGTGTGTTCGGTAGTGGACTACGTGAGGCTCTTGCGCACTGCAGCGAGTCGACCCGCGGCACTACCGTCGATGACCTCGTCGCCCACCCGGACGACCAATCCACTGAGAAGCTCGGGATCGACCTCGACGTGAACCGTCACAGGCTTCCCGTAGATGCGGGTCAGGGTCGCGGTGAGCCGCTCCTCCTGCTTCGCATCGAGCGGTGCCGCGCTGCGGACGTGCGCGACGGCACGGTCCCGCTGGGCCGCGGCGAGCGCCGACAACTCGTCGAACGTCTCGGCCGGCGACTTGCTCAGCCGACCGACCGCGTGGACCGCCAGCGCCTCGGTGACTGCGGTGACCTTGCCGTACAGCAGGCGCGTCAGCAGATCACGCTTGGCCGAAGCCGGGGTGCTGCGATCCGAGAGCGTCTGCTCGAGCTCCGGGTCGCCTGCCACGATGCGACCGAGGCGGAACAGTTCGTCCTCGACGGTGTCGAGCTGGTCCTGGTCCGCTGCGGCCTTCAGCAGTGCCTCACGGCCGAGCTGGACGAGCGAGTCGGTCAGGTCGGACTGTGCCGACCAGTCCTGTCCCGCTGCGGCCTTGACGGTCGCGAGGGTCTGGGCCGAAACCTTGCCGCCGAAGACCTGCTCGGCCAGCCGCTCGCGAACGGCAGCCGGGGCCGAGGCGTCGGCCAGCGCGGTCCGGAGGGCGCGCTGGCTGTCGAGCGCCTCGACCACCGAGAAGAGTTCGGAACCGGCCTGAGCCGCAGCGGCAGTCGCGGCACCCGAGCCCAGGGCGGACTGCAACGCGGAACGCGTATGAGCGAGTGCCTCACGGCTTGCTGCGTACATGGTGCTCACTTTCCGGATGCAGAGTCAGCGCTGAGGGAGTCGAGTTCGTCGAGGAACCGATCGATCGAGCCGGCACGCTTCACGTCGTCCGCGAGCGCTTCGCCGAGGATCTTCTCGGCGAGATCCACGGAGCTGCGTCCGAGATCGCTACGCAGCTCGGCCACGATCTGCTGGCGCTGGGCCTGCAGCTGGTTGTGACCGGCGGCGACGATACGGTCGCTCTCCTCTTGGGCCTGCGCCTTCATGTCGGCGATGATCTGCTGGCCCTGTGCACGGGCCTCTTCACGGATCTGCGCCGCCTCGGTGCGAGCCTCGGCGAGCTGGCTACGGTACTGCTCGAGCGCGGCCGCAGCCTCCGCCTGAGCTTCCTCTGCCTTCTTGATGCCGCCTTCGATCAGCTCCGAACGCTCGTCGAGCACCTTCTGGAACATCGGAAGCACGAACTTCCAGAAGACGAATCCGACGAGGATCAGGGCGACCAGCGACCAGACGATGTCGTATGTCGCGGGGAGAAGGGGATTGGGAGTCTCCCCTTCCTCTGCCGCGAGGATCAGGATGCTGTCAGCCATTGTGATCGTCGGATCAGAAGATGAAGCCGGCGACGATGCCGATCAGCGCGAGGGCCTCGGTGAAGGCGATACCGAGGAACATCGTGGTGCGCAGCTGGCCGGCCATCTCGGGCTGACGAGCCATGCCCTCGATCGCCTTGCCGACGACGATGCCGATGCCGATGCCGGGGCCGATGGCGGCGAGGCCGTAGCCGATGGCGCCTGCACCCGAGATCGTGGTCTCCTGGGCGAGGACGTCTGCTGCCTGAAGCGCAACGCTCATTGGTGTTCCATTCCCTTTCTTGTGGCTCGGCCCCGGGAGTCGGCAACCGAGTCAGTCTTTGTGTAGATGTGGGTCGTGCCGTTCGTCGAGCTAGTGCTCTTCGGCGTGCAGGGCCAGGTCGATGTACACCGCGGTGAGCAGCGCGAAGATGTAGGCCTGCAGGACGATCACCAGGAGCTCAAAGAAGGTGAACGCGATTCCGCCGATGAGAGAACCGATGCCGAACACCTTCATGAAGCCGTCGGAATCGAAGAAGAAGAACTGCGTGGCACTGAAGAACAGCACGAGCATGATGTGACCGGCCAGCATGTTGGCCATGAGACGAATGGTCAGCGTGAACGGCCGCAGAATGAACGTCGAGACGAACTCGATCGGGATCACCAGCACGTGGAGAGCGGGCGGCAGGTTCGGGATGACGATGCTGCTCTTGACGTAGCGGAAGAATCCGTACTTCTTGATGCCCACATAGTTGAAGACGATGTAGGCGAGTGCCGCGAGCACGATCGGCATACCGATTCGTGCGTTGGACGAGATGTTGAGGAACGGGATGACCGATGTCAGGTTCAGACCGACCACCAGGAAGAAGATGGTGACGATCACCGGGAGGAACCGGCGTCCCTGTTCCTTACCGAGGATGTCCTCGGCGATGTGGATCCGGACGAAGTCGAGCATGATCTCGGCGACGTTCTGCACGCCCCGCGGCACGATCTTCGGACTCCGCAACGCGAAGAAGAAGAACAGCGCGACGATCAGGGCGACGGCGACGCGGATGAGCATCAACCGGTCCATCTCGAAGGGGGTTCCTTCGAACAGGACTGCCGGTGGGAAAAAATCAGCTAGTGACGGCGCGTGGAATTCTCCGGCTGCCAAGGTGGTGACGCTCAGCGCTCTCTCCCGTAGTCGGCCGCAGGCATGCCGTCTGCGGTTCGATCGGACATTGACGATCCAGAAGTCGACCAGGTCGGCTCGCGTATTCGCCAGTGGTCCGAACCGCGTGAACGGTCCCGCTTCCTGCCGGTGTCGGCGACTCTCGTCGACTCGGCGGCCATTTGAACACGACCGCCTACGAAGTCACAACTGCGCACCCTCTTCGAACCCGATGCGGGCAGCGTCACTCTCGTAGAACTCACCCTACCAACTGCTCTACGACAGTGCGTAGGTGGGTTCCTACGTGGGGGGTTATGGACAAGCGGTGCTACTACCGATCGTCGTTGTCGGATCCGGACGACGCCTGGGGATCGACGTACAGGGCACGTTGCGAGAGCACCCCGTAGGTCTCGGCTCCCAGAACGATGACCAGGGCGAACACGATGGTGAGGACGAGCGCGTTGCGGTTGTAGAAGTCGAGCGAGTCGAGCGAGCCCATCACGACGATGGCGAGGATCAGCTTCAGCAGCCAGGTGCCGAGAAGTACGGCTCCGGCGGTCATCGCCGGCATCTTCGACGTCAGGAGAACGCCGAGTGCGGTGAAGAGGATGAACCCTCCGCCGACGGCCGCTCCGATGAGTGCACCCCACAGACCGGGCATCCCGGCGACGAGCACCGAGATCACCGACGCCACGACGGCGAGCGCGAGAAGACCGAGGGCGCCGTACCGCACGGCCGCGCGCATCGGCGCGATCGGGTCGGGCAGCGAGGGCAGGCCGTGGTCGGGTTCGGGATGATCCGGGTTCGTCACGATATCCGAGCCTAACCGACCTCTCGGGAGTGCTCCGGCGGCGTCTCCCCCGACTCGTCGTGCCGCCGCAGCGACGGCACAGCGGTCACGACGAGGGCGAACACGAGACCGCCCGCGAGGATCAACACCACCGCCCGCCGGTCGAGCAGCGAGGAACCGACAGCCCCGAAGGCCAGGATTCCGACCCACAGGTAGAGCAGCAGCACCACGCGACGGTGCGAGTGCCCGATCTGCAGCAGGCGGTGGTGGAGGTGCATCTTGTCGGGGCTGAAGGGGCTGACGCCGGCCCGGGTGCGCCGCACGATCGCGAGGAGCAGGTCGAGGATCGGGATGAACATCACGGCACCGACCAGGATCAGCGGCGAGAGCAGACCGAGCAGGTCGCGCGAACCGTAGGCGCTGAGCGGGATGAGGCCCGAGGCGCTTGTGGAGATTGCGGCGAGCATGAGACCGATGAGCATGGACCCGGAGTCGCCCATGAAGATCTTGGCGGGCTGGAAGTTGTGCGGCAGGAAGCCGAGGCAGGCGCCGGCGAGGGCCGCGGCCATGAGGGCCGGCGGGTAGGCGGAGACGTCGCCGCCCTGATCGAGCAGCAGACCCACGGAGAACGCGCAGATCGCGAGTGCGGCGATGAGACCCAGTCCGGCCGCGAGTCCGTCGAGCCCGTCGACGAAGTTCATCGCGTTGATCGTCACCGCGGCGACGGCGACGGTGATGAGACCGCCCTGGAGCTGGTCGAGTACGAGTGTCGAGGCACTGAACGGGTCGTAGATGACGATCCAGCTCACGCCCATGATCACGAGCACGCCGGCCGCGGTGACCTGGCCGACGAACTTGGTGAGCGCGTCGAGTCCCCACCGGTCGTCGACGATGCCGACGACGACGATGATCGAGGCCGCGGCGAGCGCCGCCCCCATATCCGGGGTGAATTCGAAACCCCTTGTCAGGGCAGGCAATTGCTGAGCGAAGACGATTCCCGCGACGAGGCCGATGTACATGCCGACCCCACCCATCCGCGGGGTCGGGGTCACGTGCACGTCGCGGTCGCGGGGAACGGCGACCGCTCCGAACTTCAGCGCCAGGATCCGCACCACACCGGTCGCGAGGAAGGTCACCACCGCGGCGGTGAGCAGGACGAGGAGAAGCTCCCGGATGGGAACGCCGGCGCCGCGCCCGGCCTGGGCGAGCAGTACGGCGGTGGTGTCGGCTGCAGTCACGTGCTCCGTTCCTCCGCCGCTACTCCCCGCCGGACCGAAGGCGCTCGGGATCGTCGCCGAGCACCTCCGCGAGTGCTTCGGCCGTCACCGCACCCTCGCGCAGGATGCGTGGGCGGTCGCCCGTGAGGTCGACGATCGTCGATGCGACCCCGTGCTCTGCCGGGCCACCGTCGAGATAGACACTCGCCGATGCTCCGAGTTGCTCGCGCGCCTCGGTGACGTTCGTGGCGGGGGGCCGACCGGAGACGTTGGCGCTGGAGACCGCGAGCGGACCGACCTCGCGCAGCAGTTCCAGGATGACGGGGTGCAGCGGCATGCGGAGCATGACGGTGCCGCGGGTGTCGCCGAGATCCCAGGCCAGGGACGGTGCCTGGTGCACCACGAGGCTGAGTCCGCCCGGCCAGAACGCGCGGATCAACTCCCGCGCCTCGGGACGCACCGAGGCGACGAGACCGTCGATGGTCGTCCAGGAGCCGACGAGGACCGGCACCGGCATGTCGCGGCCGCGCCCCTTCGCGCGCAGGAGCGCCGTTACGGCGTCGGAGTCGAAGGCGTCGGCAGCGATGCCGTACACCGTGTCGGTGGGTACGACGACGAGTCGTCCGGCCTTGAGTGCGCCGCGCGCCGCGTTGAGTCCGGCGGCGCGCGAAGCTTCGTTGTTGCAGTCGTACACGGTGCTCACGCGCTCATCCTTCCACTTCGGCCGCAATCGGCACCGGACGGGTCCTGCCCGTCAGCCGTCCGCCGCAGACCGTACCGACTTCATGCGGTCGGCCTCCACCGCCGTGGGAACACGGTGCGCGGTCACGAAGCGGGCCTTCCCGGCGAGGTCGGGGTGCCGCACGACGTCGCCGAACACCCGACGCTGCTCGAACAGTTCGGCGACCAGCAGGCTGTGCGTGTCGTCGTGCTCGACCGCTGCCGCTCCCCCGATCCGCAGCCACCGCGCAATGTTGGAAACCATGGGCCGGATGACGGACAGTCCGTCCGCTCCCCCGAAGAGCGCCGAGTGCGGATCGTGTTCGACCACCTCGGGTTCGAGGTCGGCTCCTTCCGGGATGTAGGGCGGGTTGGCGACCACCAGGTCGACACTGCCTTCGAGGTTGGTGAGCAGCATGCGGTCGGTGACATCGCCCTGGTACAGCCGGATCGGGGTGTCCCCTTCCTCCGCGCGGGTCTCGGCGTTCCGACGCGCCCAGGCGAGAGCCTTCGCTTCGAGTTCGACGGCGTGGACCTCGGCGTCGGGACGCGCATGCGCGATCGCCAGCGCCAGCGCGCCGGATCCGGTGCACAGGTCGAGGACGACCGGGTTGCGGCTGCCGTGGCGTTCGAGGAAGGCCAGCGCCCAGCCGAGCAGCAGTTCCGTCTCGGGTCGCGGGACGAACACCCCCGGCCCCACTGCCAGGTCGATCTCCCCCATCGGCGAGGTGCCGGTGATGTACTGCAGAGGAATCCGCTTCGCCCGCTGTTCGACCATCGAGCGGTAGGCGTCGATGGTCGTCGCCTCGACGAGCGGGACCAGACCGAGTCGCCCGCGCTCGATGCCGAGCAGGTGCGCTGCGAGAAGTTCGGCGTCGACCCGGGGACTCGGGACTCCGGCTTCCTCGAGGACCGATGCCGCTTCGATGATGGCCAGGCGCAGAGGTTGACGGCTCACGCCTTACAGCGTGCCACGACCTCGTACCTGCACTACGCCGAGGTAGCCCTCGCATTGCACGCAGAACACCCGGACCGGACATCGAGGGTGTTTCCGACAACGTGATTGACGGCACGGCGGGATGGGCACCCGAACGAGGACCGATACCTTCCGGTCGGTTTCATCGACAGAAAGGGATTGCTCCATGAAGACGCGGACTGTGCGTGGAATCACCGTCCTTGCCGCTGCGGGTGCGACCGCCTTCGCGGCCCCTGCTCTCGCGAGTGCCGAGCCCATCGACTTCCAGCCGATCCCCATCGGATGCCCGGCGGGTATCGGCGTGGTCGACACGGAGACCGCTCTCGCCGAGGAGGACGCGGAGCCCGGCCAGATCGAGTACGAGATCGAGCAGGAGGGCAGCGGAGGAGGCCAGATCAGCTGGGTGAACCTGAGGACGCTGCAGCTGGGCGGTGGTGTCCTTCCGGACGCAATCGACGAGGAGGAACCTGCCGTCGCTCTCCAGACCGGTGACGGACTCGTCGTCAGCGCAGTCTGGGGTGCCCATCAGAACGCCGGCGGCGAGGGCTGCTTCCTGCTGCCGGGCGTCGATCTCACGAACGTTCCACCGGCGGCGGTCGAGGACGGCGAGGCCGGTCAGGGCGACGACACTCCTGCCTGATCCCCTGGCGACGAGCCCGGTTCGCGGTTACTCCGCCGCGAGCCGGGCCTCTCTGTCTGCGGCGCCCAGGGCGTCGAGCAGTGCGTCGAGTTCGCCGTCGAGCACCGCGTCGAGGTTGTGGGACTTGAAGCCGATGCGGTGATCGGTGATCCGGTTCTCCGGGAAGTTATAGGTGCGGATGCGCTCCGACCGGTCGACGGTCCGGACCTGGCTGGCGCGACCCGCTGACGCCTCGGCCTCGGCAGCTTCTTCGGCCGCTGCCTGCAGGCGCGCCGCGAGGACCTGCATCGCGCGGGCCTTGTTCTGCAGCTGCGAGCGTTCGTTCTGGCAGGTCACCACGATGCCGGTGGGAAGGTGCGTGATGCGCACGGCAGAGTCGGTGGTGTTGACACCCTGACCACCCTTGCCGGACGACCGGTAGACGTCGATGCGCAGGTCGCTCTCGTCGATCTGCACCTGCTCGACCTCGTCGGGCTCGGGGTAGACGAAGACGCCGGCCGCGGAGGTGTGCACGCGTCCCTGCGACTCGGTGACGGGCACACGCTGGACGCGGTGCACGCCGCCCTCGAACTTCAGGCGGGACCACACGCCGTCGCGCACGTCGGTCCGCGACTTGATCGACAGCGTGACGTCCTTGTAGCCGCCGAGATCGGAGTAGGTGGCACCGAGGACCTCGACGCGCCAACCGGCACGTTCGGCGTAGCGCGTGTACATCCGGGTGAGATCGCCGGCGAACAGGGCGGATTCCTCGCCGCCCTCACCGGACTTGACCTCGAGGACCACGTCGTCGCTGTCGTGCGGGTCGCGCGGGGCGAGCAGGTCGGTGAGCGAGCGGTCGAGCTCGGCGACCTGCGCCTCGAGGTCGTCGACCTCGGATGCGAAAGTCGCGTCGTCGGCGGCGAGTTCGCGCGCCGCCTCGAGGTCCTCGCGGGCCTGCTTCAGAGCGTTGTAGGTCGACATCACGGGGGCGAGTTCGGCGAACCGCTTGCCCACCCGACGCGCTGCCGCAGGATCGTCGTGCAGCGACGGGTCGGACAGCTGCTGCTCCAGACCCGCGTGTTCGGCCAGGATGTCGTCGATGGCCGACGGCTTGGTCTGCCCCGCCATGAGTGTGCTCCGCTCTGATTTCGGTCTTGCAATGAAAAAGCCGACGCCCGGCCTGCACGAGGGCAGTACCGGGCGTCGGCGTGACAGCTAGCTGTCGGAAGCGGCCTTCTTCGGCGCACGCTTGCCGTAGCGAGCCTCGAAACGCGCGACGCGTCCACCGGTATCGAGGATCTTCTGCTTGCCGGTGTAGAACGGGTGGCAGTTGGAGCAGACTTCGACGTTGATACGTCCCGACTCCTTGGTGCTGCGCGTCTCGAACGTGTTACCGCAACCGCAGACGACGGTCGTCGTCACGTAGTTGGGGTGGATTCCTGCCTTCATGGTGTCCCTTTCATGGCCGCCGGGTCGCCTTCGCGGGTCGAAGACGTGAACCGGAGCCGGACTGAGCCTGCCGATTATGCCAAACGTAGGGCCCCGGGAGGAAATTCCCCGGGGCGCCGACGTCAGTCGTCGAGTGCCCCCGGTGCGGTCTTCGCCACATTCATGAGGAACTCGATGTTCGTCTTGGACTTCTTGAGCCGGTCGATGAGCAGATCGATCGCCTGGTGCGAATCGAGGCCCGAAAGCACGCGGCGGAGCTTGTGCACCACGGCGAACTCGTCGGGGCTCATGAGCAGCTCGTCCTTGCGGGTACCGGACGGGTTGACGTCGACCGCCGGGAACACGCGCCGCTCGGCGATCTTCCGGTCGAGCTTGAGCTCGGCGTTACCCGTGCCCTTGAACTCCTCGAAGATCACTGTGTCGCCGGTGGAACCGGTCTCGACCATCGCGGTGGCGATGATCGTGAGCGATCCGCCGTTCTCGATGTTGCGGGCGGCACCGAGGAAACGCTTCGGCGGGTACAGCGCGGTCGAGTCGACACCACCGGAGAGGATGCGCCCGGATGCCGGCGACGAGTTGTTGTACGCGCGGCCGAGACGGGTGATGGAGTCGAGGAGCACCACGACGTCCTGGCCCATCTCCACGAGACGCTTCGCACGCTCGATGGCGAGCTCGGCGACCGAGGTGTGATCCGACGGCGGCCGGTCGAAGGTCGAGGCGATGACCTCACCCTTCACCGAACGCTGCATGTCGGTGACCTCTTCGGGACGCTCGTCGACGAGCACGACCATCAGGTAGCACTCGGGGTTGTTGACGGCGATCGCGTTCGCGATGTCCTGGAGGACGGTGGTCTTACCGGCCTTCGGCGGCGACACGATGAGTGCACGTTGACCCTTACCGATCGGCATGACCAGGTCGATCACGCGCGTGGTGAGGATGTTCGGCTGGGTCTCGAGGCGCAGTCGCTGGTTGGGGTACAGCGGCGTGAGCTTGTTGAACTCGGGGCGGCGCTTGGCCGAGTCGACCTCGCGGCCGTTGACGGTGTCGAGACGAACCAGCGGGTTGAACTTCTGACGCTGGTTGCCTTGCTCGCCCTCACGGGGGACCCGCACGGCGCCGGTGATGGCGTCGCCGCGGCGCAGGCCGTTCTTGCGCACCATGTTCATCGACACGTACACGTCGTTCGGGCCGGCGAGGTAGCCGGAGGTGCGGACGAACGCGTAGTTGTCGAGGACGTCGAGGATGCCGGCGACCGGCTGCAGGACGTCGTCCTCGCGGATCTCGGGCTCGCGCGAGTCCGAACCGCTGTCGCCGCGGTCGCGTCCACGACGACGCTCACGGAAGCGACGACCCCGGCGACCGCGGCCACCTTCCTCGTCGTCTCCCCCACGGTTGTCCTGGCCCTGGCGCGGACCCTGGTTACCGCCGTCGCGATCGCCGGCGTCCTGGTTGCGGTCGCCCTGGTTGCGGTCACCCTGGTTGCGGTCACCCTGGTTGCGGTCACCCTGGTTACGGTCGCGGCGCGAGGAGCCGTCGCCGGAGTTATGGTCCTGGCCACGCTCGCGGTGCGAGTCGCGATCCTGGACCTTGTCGCGCTGCGAGTCGCGATCCTGGCGACCGTCCTCGGACGCGTCGGCACCCTCGGTCTGCTGGTTCTGGTCGGCGTTGTCGCCACCGCGGCGTCCGCGACGGCCACGGCCGCGGCGGTTACCGTCGGATTCGTTGTCGCCACTGGGGGTCTGGCCGCCCTGCAGCTTCTCCTGCGAGCCTTCTTCACCGTGCTTCACGTCGGCCTTCTGCTCGGCCTGTTCGGCGTCGGCCTTCTGCTCGGCCGGTGCGGCGTCGGCCTTCTGCTCGGGCGCGGCGGTCTCGTCGGTGGCGGCACGGCCACGGCGACCGCGGGTGCCACGCGAGGGTGCTCCCTCGGGCTTGTCGGCAGTCTCGGGCTTCCCCGCCGTCTCGGTCTTCGCTGCCGCGTCGGTCTTCTCGGGGGCAGCGGTCTTCTCGGCTGCAGGCTGCTCGGCAGGTGCGGCGGCGCCGCCTCCCTGCTTCTCCTTGATCGCAGCGATGAGATCACCCTTGCGCATCCCGGAGGTGCCCTTGATTCCGAGCTCGGCGGCAAGAGTCCGCAACTCGGCAAGCACCATGCCCGAAAGGCCTGCTCCGCGGCGACCGCGCGTGGTCGTCCGGCTACCGGCCTCGGGAATGTCGAGAGCAGGTGTAGTGATCAGGTCCGTATCTGTCACGGAGATCCTTCCTTCCCTCGCTCGCTCATGCGCAGCAGAGGGGTCGTCCCGCAGATCAGTTCGTCCACTGAGCTGGGATTTGCCGTACGAGTTCAGGGAAAACGAACGGTCGGCACGTCCGCCACCACACCGAAATCCGGTAGGTGCGCTCTGTCCCCCTCCCGGATCCGGGAGCAGGTGAGGATCGATCCAGGCTCGACGCCCCGATGGAGCTGGAGTGATTACCCTGGAGAATCCGGCGACTGATACGCACGACGTGCGGACACCCCACAGAATAGCGACGATCTGTACGTAGAGCAAGAATCGCCGTGCCGGATGGGACGTGTGTGTTGCACCACCCGTCGACCTCCATCCGGCACCATCCGTCGGTCCCCCAGCACTGCGCGTCTACTCAGTCGACCTGGACGCCCTCGGCGATCTCGAGTTCGAGCACCGCCAGTTCGTCGGCCTCGGCGGTGGCCCGCAGTTCGTCGGGCAGCGCGGAGGTCGTGAGCGCGAGCATGGTCGGCCCGGCACCCGAGACGACGGCGGGGATGCCCGCCTCGCGCAGTGCGGCCACCCATTTGGTGGTGAGCGGGAGTGCGGGTGCCCGCTGGGCCTGGTGGAGCAGATCCTGCGTTGCCGGCATCAGCAGCTCGGGCCGCTCGGTGAGCGCGACGACCGCGAGAGCCGCTCGGCTGACGTTGAACGCCGCGTCCCGATGTGGGACGAGTTCGGGCAGCAGGCCCCGGGTGTGGGCCGTCGACGAACGGACCGACGGGACGAAGGCGTACGCCTTGATGTCCGGGTGCACACGCAGGCTCACCGCGCGGTAGGTCCGCTGTTCGGAGTCGACTTCGACCTCGGTCCACGACACCACTGCCCCACCGAGGACGCTCGCGGAGGCGTTATCGGGATGGCCCTCGAACTCGGAGGCGAGCTGCACGAGCTGCTCGTCGTCGAGGACGCGCTCGGGAGCGATCTTGCGGACGAGCCCGTTGGCCGCTGCCAGCCCTCCCACCGCCGCCGAGGCGGACGATCCCAGGCCACGCGAGTGCGGGATGACGTTGTGGCACACGACGTCCAGTCCGTCCGCCCACACACCGGCGGCCTCGAGTCCCCGCTCGACGGCACGGACCACGAGATGGGAGGGTCCCCACGGAACCTCCTGGGCGCCTTCCCCCTCCACCTTCACGTCGAGCCCGGAAGCCGTTGTCGTGACGGTGATCTCGTCGTACAGACCGAGGGCGAGACCCAGACAATCGAAGCCGGGACCGAGATTCGCGCTCGAAGCGGGAACCCGTGCCGTCACCGAAAGCCCCACGGGCAACGTCTGCGTCATGTCCTGATTCCCAACGGAGGAAGGCGTGGCGGTCAACTCAGGCCAACTCGAGCGCGGAGGCGACCGCGACCGGGTCGACCGGGATGGGCTCGACCACGGGCACGTCGCGCAGGGCCGTATCGGGGTCCTTGAGACCGTTGCCGGTCACGGTGCACACGACCTTCAGGCCGCGCTCGAGCCAGCCTTCCTTGCTCGCGGCGAGCAGACCTGCGATGGAGGCGGCCGAGGCCGGCTCGACGAAGATCGACTCGGACTTCGCGAGCAGCCGGTACGCCTCGAGGATCTCCTCGTCGGTCGCCGCACGGAATGCGCCGTTCGACTCCTCCTTGGCGGCCACCGCGCCGTTCCACGATGCGGGAGCGCCGATGCGGATGGCGGTCGCGATGGTCTCGGGATCCTTCACCGGATGGCCGAGGACGAGCGGCGCGGCACCAGCGGCCTGGACGCCGAGCATGCGCGGGCGGCGCGTGCTGAGGCCGTCGGCGGCGTACTCGCTGTAGCCCTTCCAGTAGGCGGTGATGTTGCCGGCATTGCCGACGGGCAGCACATGCACGTCGGGGGCGTCGCCGAGCGCGTCGACGATCTCGAAGGCGGCAGTCTTCTGGCCCTCGATACGCACCGGGTTCACGGAGTTGACCAGACCGATGGTGGAGAACTCCGCGGTGGTCTTGCGTGCCAGTTCCAGACAGTCGTCGAAGTTACCCTCGACCTGCACTATCTTCGCGCCGTGCATGACGGCCTGGGCGAGCTTGCCCATCGCGATCTTGCCCTGCGGGACGAGAACCGCGCAGCCGATGCCGGCGCGCGCGGCGTAGGCGGCGGCCGAGGCCGAGGTGTTGCCGGTGGACGCGCACAGCACCGCCTGCTTGCCGGTCGCGAGGGCCTCGGTGACCGCCATGGTCATACCGCGGTCCTTGAACGAGCCGGTGGGGTTGAGACCCTCGACCTTGACATGCACCTCGCAGCCGGTGATCTCCGACAGGCGCGGAGCCGGGAGCAGCGGCGTGCCACCCTCGCGCAGCGTGACCGTCTTCCAGTCGTCACCGATCGGCAGGCGCGAACGGTACGCCTCGATCAGGCCCGGCCACGGCGTGTGTACGGGGGTGGTGTTCTTCTCGGCCGCGCTCATTCGGCGGATCCCTCCAGTCTCAGGACGCTGGTCACAGCGATCACGGATTCGAGTTTGTCGAGCGCTGCGACGGTATCCGCCAGCGCACGGTCGGTGGCTTGATGGGTGAGTACCACCAGACGGGCAGCGTCGCCCGCGCCTTCCTGGCGGACCGCTGCGATGCTCACGCCCCGCGTGGCGAACTCGGCGGCGACCGCGGAGAGCACGCCGGCCCGGTCGGCGACCTTCAGATTGACGTAGTAGCGGGTGAGGATGTCACTCATGGGCGCGATTTCCAGCTGCGCGTACTTCGATTCACGCGGACCACGACCGCCCTGCACCCGATTGCGGGCGGCCATCACGAGGTCGCCCATCACGGCGGAGGCGGTGGGGGCGCCACCGGCACCCTGGCCGTAGAACATGAGCCGACCCGAGGACTCCGCTTCGACGACGACGGCGTTGAACGCGCCGTTGACCGAGGCCAGCGGGTGCTCGCGGGGCACGAGGGCCGGGTAGACCCGGGCAGACACGCGGTCCTTGCCGTCTGCGGACGGGACGCGCTCGCACAGCGCGAGCAGCTTGATCGTGCAGTTGAGCGCGCGCGCCGAGGTGAGGTCGGCGGCGGTGATCGAGGAGATGCCCTCGCGGTAGACGTCGGCGGCCGTCACGCGGGTGTGGAAGGCGATCGACGCGAGGATCGCCGCCTTCGAGGCGGCGTCGAAGCCTTCGACGTCGGCGGTGGGATCGGCCTCGGCGTATCCGAGGCGGCCCGCCTCGGCGAGCGTCTCGCCGTAGTCGGCGCCCGTCTCGTCCATGGCCGAGAGGATGTAGTTCGTGGTGCCGTTGACGATGCCGACGACCCGGTTGACCTTGTCGCCCGCGAGCGACTGGGTAAGCGGGCGGATCACCGGGATCGCGCCGGCCACGGACGCCTCGAAGTACAGGTCGACGTTGCGGGCCTCGGCCACCTCGGCCAGTTCGCCGGTGTAGGCGGCGAGCAGTGCCTTGTTGGCGGTGACGACGGACTTGCCGGCGTCGAGCGCCGTGCGCACGAGCTTGCGGGGCAGTTCGATGCCACCGATGAGCTCGACGACGATGTCGACGTCGTCGCGGCGGATCAGCGCCTCGGCGTTCGTCGTGACCAGTTCCGCGGGAAGACCCCGGTCGCGGGCGGCGTCGCGCACGGCGACGCCCCTCAGCTCGAGGGGGGCACCGATGCGCGCCTCGAGATCCGCGGCGTCCTCGCGGATGATCCGCGCGACCTCGGCACCGACGGTGCCATGTCCGAGAACCGCCACACCCACCGGACGCCGGCCCGAAGCATCGGTCGCCGTTACACTGGTCACTCCGAAACCTCCAAGTTGAGCAGATCTTCGAGGGTCTCGCGGCGCAGCAGAACGCGCGAGACGCCGTCCTTGACCGCCACGACGGCGGGGCGAGGAAGCAGGTTGTACCTGCTCGACATCGAGTAGCAGTATGCACCCGTCGCCGCGACCGCCAGTAAATCACCGGCTGCGACGTCTGCGGGCATCCAAGCGTCGCGGATGACGATGTCGCCGCTCTCGCAGTGCTTGCCGACGACGCGCGAGACCACCGGCTCGGCGTCGCTCACGCGGGAGACGAGGCGCGACTCGTACTCCGCCTGGTACAGCGATGTGCGGATGTTGTCGCTCATGCCGCCGTCGACGCTGATGTAGCGGCGGACGTGCCCGGAACCGACCTCGACGTCCTTGAGGGTTCCCACCTCGTAGAGCGTCACTGTGCCCGGTCCGGCGATGGCGCGGCCCGGTTCGACCGCGAGGGTCGGGGCCGGCAGCCCGGCGAGCGCGGACTCGGTGCGGACGATGTCGCCCAGTTTCGCCGCGAGGTCGGCGACCGGCGGCGGGTCGTCGCTCGGCACGTACGAGATGCCCAGACCACCGCCGAGATCGACGATGTTCATCTGCGAGGTCTTGTCGACACCGAACTCGGCGACGATGTCGCGCAGCAGGCCGATGACGCGGTGGGCGGCCAGTTCGAAGCCGTCGACATCGAAGATCTGCGAGCCGATGTGGCTGTGCAGGCCGACGAGGCGGAGATTGTCGGCCGCGAAGACGCGGCGCACGGCCTGCATGGCGTTGCCACCGGCGAGCGAGAGCCCGAACTTCTGGTCCTCGTGCGCGGTGGAGATGAACTCGTGGGTGTGGGCCTCGACGCCCACGGTCACGCGGATGAGCACGTCCTGGACGACACCGGCCTCACCGGCGACCGCGTCGAGCCGGTCGATTTCGGCGAGCGAGTCGAGCACGATGTGCCCGACCCCGGCGGTCACGGCGGCCTGCAGTTCGCGGACGGACTTGTTGTTGCCGTGCATCGCGATCTTCCCGGCGGGGAATCCGGCGTGCAGGGCCACGGCGAGCTCACCGCCGGACGCGACGTCGAGCGAGAGCCCTTCCTGATGAACCCACCGTGCGATCTCGCTGCACAGGAACGCCTTCGACGCGTAGTGCACCTTCGCCGACGGGCCGAAGGCCTCGGCGATCTCCCGGCAGCGGGAGCGGAAGTCGTCTTCGTCGACGACGAACAGCGGGGTGCCGTACTTCTCGGCGAGCTCGGTCACCGGGATACCGGCGATGCGCATGACGCCGTCCTCGCCGCGCGCGGCATTGCGGGGCCACACGTGCGGGGCCAGCGCGTTGAGCGCCGCGGTGTCGGCCGGGCGCTCGGGCAGGTTGGGGGCGTGCGGGATCTGGGCGTGACGCGGTCCCGCGGGGTGCGCGTTCACATCCGCTCCGGGGCGGTGACGCCGAGCAGGCCGAGGCCGTTGGCGAGGACCTGGCGTGCGGCCGCGCACAACGCGAGTCGCGCGGTGTGCAGCGGTCCGGCCTCCTCGTCGCCCTGCGGCAGGATCCGGCAGGCGTCGTAGAAGCGGTGGTAGGTGCCCGCGAGTTCCTCGAGATAGCGGGCGACGCGGTGCGGTTCGCGCAGTTCGGCCGCCTTTGCCAGCACCCGGGGGTACTCGCCGAGGGTGCGGATGAGGTCGCCCTCGCGCTCGTGGGTGAGTAGCGAGAAGTCGGCGCCCTCGGCGGTCAGGCCGAGATCGGCGGCGTTGCGCGCGATCGACGACAGTCGTGCGTGGGCGTACTGGACGTAGTAGACCGGGTTCTCGTTCGTGGTGCTCGCCCACAGCTCGAGGTCGATGTCGATGCTCTGGTCCACCGAGGAACGCACGAGCGAGTAGCGGGCGGCGTCGACGCCGATCGCCTCGACGAGGTCGTCGAGGGTGATCACGGTGCCGGCCCGCTTGCTCATCCTCACGGCCTCGCCGCCACGGACGAGGTTGACCATCTGGCCGATCATCACCTCGACGGTGTCGGGGTCGTCGCCGAACGCCGCCGCGGCGGCCTTCAGACGCGCGATGTAGCCGTGGTGGTCGGCACCGAGCATGTAGATGCACAGGTCGAAGCCGCGCGAGCGCTTGTCCTGGAAGTAGGCGATGTCGCCGGCGATGTAGGCGGCGTTGCCGTCGGACTTGATGACGACACGGTCCTTGTCGTCGCCGTAATCGGTGCTCTTGAGCCACCACGCGCCGTCGTCGAAGTACAGATTGCCCGACGCCTTCAGGGTCTCGACGGCCTTCTCGACGGCTCCGCTCTCGAAGAGGGAGTTCTCGTGGAAGTACACGTCGAAGTCGACGCCGAACTCGTGGAGGGTGCGCTTGATGTGCGCGAACATCAGGTCCACGCCGATCGAGCGGAACGTCTCGTGCCGCTCGTCCTCGGGGAGCTCGAGGGCGTCGGGGCGCTGCTCGAGCACGGAGGAGGCGATGTCGACGATGTACGCGCCGGCGTAGCCGTCCTCGGGGGCGGGCTGTCCGAGTGCGGAGGCGATGAGCGACCGGGTGAAGCGGTCGATCTGCGCGCCGTGGTCGTTGAAGTAGTACTCGCGGGTGACCTCGCCACCCTGGGCGGTGAGGATGCGTCCGAGCGCGTCGCCGACCGCGGCCCAGCGGGTGCCACCGAGGTGGATCGGGCCGGTGGGGTTGGCGGAGACGAACTCGAGGTTGATCCTCGTGTTCGCGAGGTCGCTGCCGGTGCCGTAGGCGGCGCCCTCGGCGAGCACCTTCGCCACGATCGCTCCCTGGGCGTCGGCGGCGAGCCGGATGTTGAGGAAGCCGGGGCCCGCGACCTCGGCGGAGTCGATGCCGTCGGCGGCGGTCAAGGCTTCGGCGAGCCAGGTGGCGAGTTCGCGGGGATTGACGCCGACCTTCTTCGCAACCTGCATCGCGACGTTGGTCGCGTAGTCGCCGTGCTCCGGATTGCGCGGGCGCTCGACGGTGAGAGTCTCGGGAAGAACGGACGCGTCGAGACCACGGTCGGTGAGGACACCGGCGGCGGTTCCGCGGAGCAGCTGAGCAAGGTCGGAGGGAGTCACAGGTGTCCATCCTATTGGCTGGTCGATCGCGGCGCCGACGCTCCCCCTACCGGCAGGTCCGGGCACCGCGCGAGAGCACGCCCGTAGAGTTGTGGGTGTTTGTGCGCCCGATGGGCGCGCGTCCGCCTGTCCACCCGTCGAAAGAGCACACAGCGATGCCCAGCGGTTCGGTTAGTGGCGGCTCCGGTAACAAGAAGACCGGAGCCAAGTCGTCGAAGGCCATTCAGGCCGCCAAGAAGAAGAGCGGCGGCGCTCCCGGGGTCTCCGCGCAGCGCCAGATCCCGTGGTTGACGATCGGCGGCGTGGCCCTGGTCGTCGTGCTGGTCGCCGTGATCGCTGTGAGCCTCATCCCGAAGTATCAGAACCAGCAGGAGATGTCGGCGTGGACGCCGTCGGAGTCCAACCAGGACCCGTCGGACGACATCGAGGGCGTGCTGAAGATGGAGTACCCGGCCGGTGTGCACGTCGCGCCGGGCCAGCGCGTCGCGTACGACCAGTCGCCGCCGTTCGGTGGCCCTCACGACTCCGTCTGGGCGACCTGCACCGGAACGGTCTACGAGCAGCCTGTGCGGAACGAGAACATGGTGCATTCGCTCGAGCACGGCGCCGTGTGGGTGGCATACAACCCCGATCTGCTCGACGACGCCGCGGTCGACACGCTCCGCGCGAAGGTCGACGGCCGCACCTACATGGTGATGTCACCGTATCCGGGACTCGAGGCTCCCGTCTCACTGCAGTCGTGGGGTCACCGGCTCGAGGTCGACAGCGTCGACGACGAGCGCATCGACCAGTTCATCAGCGCGCTGCGCCTGAACCAGTACACCTACCCCGAGGTGGGTGCGAGCTGCTCGACGATCCCCGGTTCGTTCGATCCGGCGAACCCGCCGGCCTTCGACGCCTCCGAGCCCGGCCCCGACGCGGTGCCGATGAACGCGGAGACCGCGGGCGACATGCAGCAGGCACCGGCCGGGAGCTGACGATGAGCGAGACCTCCTCGGACATCTCCACCCCCGAGCGCGGTGGGCACAACCGGCTGCTGCTGGTGCTGCTCACCGTCGCTGCGGTCACCGTCGGTTTCCTCGCGGGGTTCCTGTCCCGGATCCCCTTCGAGGACTCCGCGCAGGCGGCGCCGGAGGCCGGCTCGGTGGACGTCGGATTCGCGCAGGACATGATCGTGCACCACGACCAGGGCGTCGAGATGGCCGCCGTGGTGGTCTCCAACTCGGAGGACGATCGGATCCGCAACATCGCGTACGACATCCTCACCACCCAGCAGAACCAGATCGGTCAGATGCAGGGCTGGTTGTCACTGTGGGGACAGCCGGCGCTGCCGACGGGCGAGTACATGGAGTGGATGACCGAGACGGAGACGGGTCACGGACACGGTGATCACGGTGCGACCGCCGAGTCCGAGGATTCGGACGGCTCGCACCTGATGCCGGGGATGGCGACCTCCGAGGATCTCGCGAATCTCCGGGCCGCTCGCGGTCCCGAACTGGACGTGCTCTTCCTTCAGCTGATGCTGCGCCACCACGAGGGTGGTCTGCCGATGATGGAGTACGGCGAGCAGTACGCGAGCACCTCGGCAGTGCGCAATCTGGCGGGCACGATGGTCGCGACGCAGCAGGGTGAGTCGGATCTGATGAGGTCGCTGCTCGCCGAGCGCGGCGCCGAACCGCTGCCCCTCAACTGAGTCTTCGCGCGGGCGAACCGCAACTTCGGGCCGAAAACCGGCTCTGACCTGGCGATGTGGAGTTGAGCGTTCGATGCGCTAGGCTAACTCCCGCACCTCCGGTCATCCGGTGGTCCGGATGCCCTCGTAGCTCAGGGGATAGAGCGCTTGCCTCCGGAGCAAGAAGTCGCAGGTTCGAATCCTGCCGAGGGCACCACGAAGGCTCCGCTTCTCATGAAGCGGGGCCTTCAGGTGTTCCAGGGCCTTCGGTGTCCCAGAGGCCGGTCAGTTTCCGGTGGTGAAGGGTGTGGGATCGAAGTAGTCGCGGCAGGCCGCGATCCTACCGTGGACGATCTCGAAGACGCCTGTGACGGGCAGCTCGATCGTCCGGCCGTTCATCGTGAACACATCGGTGCGTTCGTTGAGCACGACGTTGCCGGAGACCGCCTGGTGGTGGATGCGGTAGTCGATGGCCCCGAAGGACGTCACGAAGCCCACGATGTACTTCTCGATCGCCGCGCGGCCGCGGATCGGTTCCATCGGGATGTTGTGGAAGACCGCATCCTCGGCGAAGAAGGCCGCGAGCTCGGCAGGATCGGGATCGGCCCAGCGACGGCAGAACTCGGTGACCAGCTCGTCGGGGCTCATCGGGTCTGCACGCGCGCGAAGCGGGCGGGTTCCGTACCGGGCACGCGACGGACCCGTCCCCGCTCGATGAGCTGCCGGACGTGCGCCGAGCCCTCTGCGAGCGCCATCCGCTTGCCGTGCAAGGGAGTCTCGTCCCACGGCCGGTACCAGCGCATGCGGGCGGTGGCCTCCCACAGCGTGAGTTCCTCGTCGCCGAACGCGTCGTAGAGATCGTCGAGGCGCTGGTCGTGATGGGCGATCAATTCGCCGACGCGGTGCGGCAGGTCGTCGATCTGCTGCCGGTGCGCGGGCAGTGCGCGTCGCACGGGCAGGCCGGCGACCGCGCGCAGCGAGTCGAGGTACTCCCCCAGCGCGTCGCGTTGCGGCAGAGGGAAATCGAACTCGCCGACGTGCGGGGTCGTGGTCGCGAGGACGTGGTCGCCGCTGAACAGCACGCCGTGTTCCTCGAGCAGGAAACACGCGTGGCCGGCGGTGTGGCCGGGGGTCAGCACGGTGCGCAGGGATCGTCCCGTCAGCGGGATCGTCTCGTCGGCACCGAGTTTGCGGTCGGGCAGCGCGTCGGGACGGCCGACCGCCGGTACGAGGGTGGCCAGCGACTCCTCGATCGCGTCCTCGGGTGCCCCTGCGCGGCGCAGCAGTTCGGCTTCCTGGGGACGGCGATCGTCGTCGGAGAGCATGACCTCGAGGTGGGCGAAGTCGGCCTCGTTCATCGCGACCCAGCACCCGGAGGCCTCCCGGATGCGTCCGGTGAGCCCGACGTGGTCGGGATGGAAGTGGGTGACCACCACGCCCTCGACGTCGGTGACCGACAGGCCCGCGGTGGCCAGGCCGTCCTGCAGCGCCGCCCACGACCGGTCGTCGTTCCAGCCGACGTCGACGAGAACGACGCCACGCGGGGATTCCATCACGTAGACCTGGGTGTCGCCGACCGGCAGGTCCGCCACCGGGACGGGAACGACGTGGATGCCGTCCCCGATATCACGCGCTTCGGCCATGGTGATGCCTCTCGATCATGGTGACTTTCGCTCGAAAGCTACAACAATGAATTCAACTATTACCCTGCGCGGGCTCGATGATCGCCACGATCGATCGGATCTCCCCCGCCGGGATGTCGAAGTGCTCGGTCACCGCGACCGACGTCTCGGCGCCCGGACCTGCTGCGATGTCCAGGACGAACCGCGCGACGACACTGTGGTGCCATTCGCGGAACTGCAGGTCGCGGACGCGGCGGATGGGCCGGTATTCCGGGCCGTTCTCGAGGCGGTCGCGGATCTCGATGCCGCTGTCGCCGGTGCGTTCCCCGTTCTCGACCCGCCAGGCGTCCTCGGCGAGCCGGACGTGGGACGCGTCGTGGCTGACCAGGGATCGGATGTATGCGCGTGCCATCGCGGCGCGGGGGCTGTCGGTCGGCCCGGTGGCGTGCGCGGCCAGCGCGGCCATCACCTCCGGTGCCCAGTCCGCGCGGCAGATCACGAGGTCGGGCAGATACGGGTGCGGCCGGTTGTATTCGAGTTCGCTGCCGTCGATCCGCGCGCAGTGCAGACCCGCAGCGCGCGCGACCGCGACCGGCGCCGCCGAATCCCACTCCCACTGACCTCCGGCGTGGATGTAGGCGTCGGCCTCCCCGCGGACCACCGCCATGGCCTTGGCACCGGCCGACCCCATCCGGATCAGATCGGCACCGAGATCGCGGGCCAGATCGAAGACGAAGGCGGGCGGCCTGCTCCCGCTGATGACGATGCGGGGGCGACGGCGGGCCGGCCGCGGCGCCGGGACCGGATCTGCGGTGCTGTGGACGACGCCGATCGCCGGTTGCGCGACCGCGGCGGCGGTGAGCCCTCGTCCTGCCTCCCAGAGCGCGATGTGGACCGCCCAGTCGACATGGTCGGGCATCCCGTACTCCTTCGACCCGTCGAGCGGGTCGATGATCCAGACGCGGTCGGCGCCGACCCGGGCCGGATCGTCCGCGGATTCCTCCGAGAGCACCGCGTCGCCGGGCCGCGCGGTCGCCAGCCGTTCGAGGATGTAGGTGTTGGCGGCGTGGTCGCCGCGCCGGCCCAGCTCGCGCCCGGTAAGGGCATCCGATTCGATGGCGCGGACCGTGAGCAGCAGTTCACCTGCGCCGGAAGCCGTCTCGGCCGCGAGCCGAGCGTCGTCGCTGTTGTCGTGCGTCATGGCCTCAACAATTCCACGACGAGGCCCGCCTGCACGGCAGGCGTGCCGTCGTGGGGGCGCACGACCAGCTCGGGATCGGACGGTGGTTCGTAGGGATCATCGACGCCGGTGAAACCGGTGATCTCACCGGCACGTGCCCGCGCGTACATGCCCTTCGGGTCGCGGGCCTCGCAGTCGGCGAGCGGCGTATCGACGAAGACCTCGACGAACCGGATCCCGGACTCCTCGTGCTGCCGGCGGATGCGGTCGCGGTCCTGACGGTAGGGACTGATGAGCGCGCAGATCGCGACGAGTCCGGCGTCGGCCATCAGCTGTGCGACCGCACCGACGCGGCGGACGTTCTCCGCGCGGTCCTCCGGACCGAAGCCGAGGTCGGCGTTGAGGCCGTGCCGGAGGTTGTCGCCGTCGAGGCGGTAGGCGGGGATGCCCTCGGCGAGCAGTCGTCGTTCGAGTTCGACGGCGAGGGTGGACTTGCCGGAGGCGGACAGCCCGGTGAGCCATACCGTCGCCCCGGCCCTCCCCCGTTCGGGCCGTGAGACCGCCGCCGAGTGCCAGACCACCGCCGTGTCGGCGAGTGTCGGGCCGGTGATCGTTCCGGCCGCGACGGTGTTGCCGGTGCGTTCGTCGACGAGCACGAAGCTTCCGGTAGTGCGGTTGCGCCGGTAGGGGTCGAACAGCAGCGGCTGTTGCGTCCACAATTGCACGCGGCCGATCTCGTTGAGACCGAGCGTCGTCGCGGCCTCGTCGCGGTGCAGGCTGTTGACGTCGAGGCGGTAGTCCAGCCGCGCGACCCGCGCGATGGTCGAGCGCGTGGTGTGCAGCAGGGCGTAGCGGGCGTCCGGATCGAGGGCGGAGCGTTCGTCGAACCAGCATACCATGGCGTCGATCTCGTGGCCGACGAGCGGACGATTGTTGGGGCGGCACAGCATGTCGCCGCGTCCGACGTCGAGGTCGTCCTCGAGTTCGACGCACACCGCCGCACCGGCGAAGGCGTGCTCGAGTTCCGTCCCGCCCGGCCCCCACAACGTTCGCACCCGCGTTCCGAAACCGGAAGGGAGAACGACCACCTCATCGCCGGGCGCGAATCCGCCGGCGGCGACCGTCCCGGCGTAGCCGCGGAAGTCGCGGTGTTCACCCTCGCCCGGCCGGATGACGTACTGCACGGGCAGTCGGGCATCGATGAGGTTGGTGTCCGACGCGATGTGGACCTGTTCGAGATGGTGCAGCAGCGAAGTCCCCTCGTACCACGGCATGTTCGCGGTGCGGGAGACGACGTTGTCGCCGTGCAGGGCGGAGACGGGAACGAAGGCGAGGTCGGGCATGTCGAGCTTCGCCGCGAGGTTCCGGAACTCGTCGCAGATCTCGTCGAACCGGCTCTGCGACCAGTCCACCAGGTCCATCTTGTTGATGCACAGCACCACGTGCCGCACCCCGAGCAGCGACGCGAGAAAGGCGTGCCGGCGGGTCTGCTCGACGATGCCGTTGCGGGCGTCGACGAGGACGAGTGCCAGGTCTGCGGTGGACGCCCCGGTGACCATGTTGCGCGTGTACTGCTCGTGACCGGGAGTGTCGGCGATGACGAATGTTCTGTGCGCCGTGGCGAAATAGCGATAGGCGACGTCGATCGTGATGCCCTGTTCGCGTTCGGCGCGCAGGCCGTCGGTGAGCAGCGCGAGATCGGCGCGGTCGGCGCCGCGGTCGAGGCTCGTGCGGGTCACCGCCTCGAGTTGGTCCTCGAAGACGGCCTTCGAGTCGAACAGCAATCGTCCGATGAGCGTGGACTTGCCGTCGTCGACGCTGCCGGCGGTGGCGATGCGCAGCAGGTAGAACATCAGAAATAGCCTTCCCTCTTGCGGTCTTCCATTCCGGCGTCGGAGATCCGGTCGTCCGCCCGCGTGGCGCCGCGTTCGGTGACCCTGCTGGCGGAGACCTCGGTGACCACCTCGTCCGCGGTGGTGGCGGCGGATTCGACGCAGCCGGTGCACGTCGCGTCACCGACGGTGCGGAACCGGACGAGACTCTCGCGCGGAGTCTCCCCGGGGAGGAGGGTAAGAAAACGGTTGTGCGCGAGCAGCATTCCGTCGCGCTCGATCACCGGTCGCCGGTGGGCGTAGTACAGGGACGGCAGGTCGACGCCCTCGTCGCGGATGTAGCGCCAGATGTCGAGTTCGGTCCAGTTGGACAGCGGGAAGACCCGCATGTGTTCGCCGCGGCGGTGCCGGCCGTTGTACAGCTGCCACAGTTCGGGTCGCTGCGCCTTCGGGTCCCACTGCCCGAACTCGTCGCGCAGGCTGAAGATGCGTTCCTTCGCGCGGGCCTTCTCCTCGTCGCGACGAGCACCCCCGAAGACGGCGTCGAATCCCTCTTCCCGCAACGCGCGCAGGAGGGTTCCGGTCTGGAGCCGGTTGCGGGTCGCGTGCGGTCCGTCGTCCTCGACGGCACGCCCGGCATCGATGTCGTCCTGCACCGAGGCGACGATCGACCGGATCCCCAGGCGCTCGACGGTGCGGTCGCGGAAGTCGATCACCTCGTCGAAGTTGTGCCCGGTGTCGATGTGCAGGACGGGGAACGGCAGCGGCGCCGGCCAGAACGCCTTGGCCGCGAGGTGGAGCATCACCGCGGAGTCCTTACCACCCGAGAACAGCAGGACGGGACGGGAGAAGGTCGCGGCGACCTCGCGGAAGATGTGCACGGACTCGGCTTCGAGCGCACCGAGCAGCGAAAGTTCGTAGGTCGGTGGTCGTTGCGGTGGCACCGTGGTCACTCGCGCCCCTCTCACCCGGCTCGGTACACATGTGTACCGATGCGGTCGAAGATTACTCCGCAACAGTAGAACGAGTTTCAATTCCAGGTCAACGGGTGGTCTCCGCAGCCCTCCGTCAGCGCAGTGGCCGGTGTCCGCCGAGATCTGCGGTGATCGCATCCGCGACCGCCACGAGCGCCGCGCCGTACCGTTCGATCCCGGCGGCGTCCACCTCCCGCTCGAGGTGCAGCGTGAGCACGAGCGACTGGTGGCCGTCGGGATCGTAGGCCGGGGCGGCCACGAGGTTGACCGCCCGCTTCTCCCCCTCGGCGAAGGCGTCGGGCAGCAGCACGCGCTCGCCGGGGCTGGCCACGAGTTCCGCCAGCATCTCCCTCATCTCGGGCGCGAGGTCGTGCGAGACCACTCCCGCCATGAGCGCGTACAGGCGACGGCCGCCGGGAGTGAGGGACTCCGCCAGATAACCTGTCCGGCGACATTCGGTGACGATCCGCCACAGCTCGTCGCGGTCGACGGTCACGGGCAGGGTCGGCTCTCGCCGCAGCCACTGTTCGATGCGCTCGTCGGTGTCCCACAGCACGTACATCAGCCCCACCGGGGGCGCGAAGGGGTACACCTCCCCCACGCGTGCCGCCGCGGCCGTGCCGTGGCCACCGATGACGTCGAGCACCGCGATCCGGTCGCCGACGACCGCCGACGCAGAGCACATCACGGCGAACTCCTCGGAGAGGGCGGCGAGATGCCGGTGGGCGACCGGCCCGGACGCGAAGCCGCGCTGGGCTGCGCGTCCCGCGACGATCAGTGCCGGCCCGAGACCGTAGGTCTTGTCGACGGGGTCGCGGATCAGATAACCCGCGTCGGCGAGCACGGTGAGGATGCCCAAGCAGGTGGGCTTGCTCAGATCGAGTTCGCGCGCCAGTTCCGACAGTCCGAACCGGACGTCGGGTCGCGCGACGAGGTGGTCGAGGACCTGCACGACGCGTTCCGTGGGCGGCGACCGGCGGGCGGCTCCCGCCCCGGCGGTCGGCTTCCCGAGTGTCTCGGTCTCGCGACGAGCCATTGACCCTCCCTGGAACACGTTCTACTCTCGGCGCAACGGAAGACTACCGCAACGGTACATATTTGGACCACAGGAGATCGTAGTGCTCACCGATCCGCTCACCGCGGCGATAGCCGAGGCCGAGAAGCTCGTCGCCACAGCCCCGCACATCCGCACCGAACAGGACCTCGTCGAGGGATACGGATATCTGGCGGGCGGGATCTCGGCGTGCGTCCACGCCACCTTCGCGTACAGCCGATCCCATCCGGTCTTCGTCACCGGCACCGGCCCCTACGCGAAGATGGGCCTCGACAATCCCGACACCCTGTACTGGGGCGCATCGATCCGCGACGACGCCGAGTACGTCGTCGCCGGGCGCCGCGGCACGACCTGCGATCTCAGTTTCCAGGTGCTGGCCGGCAACTACACCGACGCCGAGGTGCCCGGCAACGTCACGGCCTTCGACGACCGCGCGTTGACCATCGCCGACGACGGCACCTTCCAGGTGCGGTTCGGACCCGGCCCACGAGACCCGGAACGTAACTACTTCCCGCTCGTGCCCGGCTCGTCGCAGCTCGTGGTCCGCGAGGTCTACAGCGACTGGACGCAGCGCCGCGGCATGCTGAGCATCCACCGGCTCGACAGTCTCGGCACCCCGGCACCCGAACCCACCCACCAGGACGCGGTCACCCGTTACGAACGCGCCGGTCGCGCACTGGTCTCGCGGGTGAAGACCTGGCTGCAGTTCCCCGAGTGGTTCTACCTGAAGCTGCCGGTGAACACGGTCACCGAGCCGCGCCGCACCCCAGGTGGTCTCGACACGCAGTACTCATCCGTCGGGCACTACGAACTCGGCGACGACGAGGCGATGGTCCTGACCCTCCCGGCGAGCGACGCGCCCTATCTGGGCTTCCAGATCGGCAGCCTCTGGTACATCTCCCTGGACTACATCCACCACCAGACCTCCCTGAACAACAGTCAGGCGCAGGTCGATCCCGACGGGATGGTCCGGATCGTGGTCTCGGCCCGCGATCCGGGGCTGACCAATTGGGTCGAGACCCTCGGCCGCAGCCGCGGGATCCTGCAGTTCCGCTGGCAGCGCCTCGATCGCGAACTCACCGCAGCCGACGGCCCGACCGCCGAGGTGGTGCCGTTCGACGGGCTCTCCGAGGTCTTGCCCTTCCACGATTCGAACCGCATCACTCCCGAGGCCTGGGCGCAGCGCATCGCGGACCGTCAGCGGGGCGTCGCCGATCGGATGCTCGCATGAGCGCGGCAGCGGGACTGCTCCGCGACCGCGTCGTCGTGATCTCCGGTGTCGGCCCGGGACTGGGGCGCACCCTCGCGCTGCGGTGCGCCGAACAAGGCGCCGACGTGGTGCTCGCCGCCCGGACCCGGGAGCGGCTCGAGAAGGTTGCAGCGGAAGTCGAGAGCACGGGCCGCCGGGCCCTGGTCGTGCCCACCGACATCACCGACGACGAGTCCGCCGCCGCCCTTGTCGAGTCTGCGGTCTCGGAGTTCGGTGGTGTCGACGTGCTCGTCAACAACGCGTTCTCCGTTCCGTCGATGAAACTGTTGGCGCGCACTGACTTCCAGCAGATCCGGGACAGCGTGGAGCTCACCGTCCTCGGCGCGCTGCGGCTCACGCAGTTGTTCACCCCCGCCCTCGCCGAGTCGGTCGGCGCGGTGGTCAACATCAATTCGATGGTGCTGCGGCACTCCCAGGAACGTTACGGCAGTTACAAACTCGCGAAGTCGGCGTTGCTGGCGATGTCGCAGTCCCTGGCGACGGAACTCGGACCGCAGGGAATCCGGGTGAACTCCGTTGCACCGGGGTACATCTGGGGGCCGATCCTGCAGGGGTACTTCGAACACCAGGCGGGAAAGTACGGCACCACCGTCGAACAGATCTACGAGCACACCGCCGCCACCTCCGATCTGAAACGTCTCCCGACAACCGAGGAAATCGCGGATGCGGTGATCTTCCTGGCCTCGCCGATGGCGTCGGCGATCACCGGCCAGTGCCTCGACGTCAACTGCGGCGAATACCACCACTGAACGGGAAAGCACATGAGCGAACGCACCACCGTCGGCACCGTCGAGGATCTGCACGCTTCCGCGACCCGCCTGACGGGCCTGACCGATTTCGGCGACGACGACTACCGTGACGGGCTCGAGGTCCTGCTCGAGTCGTATGCGCGGGACGAGAAGCTCACCCCGCTCGGCAGCAAGATGTCACGGGTCTTCCTGCGCGGCGCCCTCGTGGCGCGGTTGCTGTCGGAATCTGCCTGGTCTGCCCATCCCGAGCACGCGGACGTCCCGGTCACCCGGCCGATCTTCGTCACCGGCCTGCCCCGTACCGGCACGACGGCACTGCACCGCCTACTCGCCGCGGATCCCGCCCATCAGGGGCTCGAGATGTGGCTGACCGAGATGCCGCAACCGCGACCTCCTCGCGAGACCTGGGCGGAGAATCCCGTCTTCGCCGGGATCGAGGCCGGATTCGCACAGCACCACGTCGAGCATCCCGAATTCATGGGTGTGCACTACATGTCGGCCGCCGAGGTCGAGGAATGCTGGCAGTTGCTGCGCCAGTCGTTCCGCTCGATCTCCTACGAGTGCCTGGCCCACCTGCCCACCTATTCGCAGTGGCTCGCGGAGCAGGACTGGACCGCGGCCTATGCCCGGCACCGGAGGAATCTGCAGCTCATCGGACTGCCGGACGCCGACAAGCGGTGGGTGCTCAAGAATCCCAGTCATCTGTTCGCACTGGACGAACTGCTCACGGTGTATCCGGACGCGCTCGTCGTCGTCACCCATCGAGATCCGCGCACCGTGATCCCGTCGGTGTGCAGCCTCGCGGCGCAGGCCACAGAGGGATGGTCCGACGCGTTCGCCGGTGAGACGATCGGGCGCAGCCAGCTCGACCTCTGGGCACGGGGTTTCGATCATTTCACCGAGGTGCGCCGCCGGCACGATCCCGCCCGTTTCGTCGACGTGGACTACCGGGATTTCGTCGCCGATCCGCTCGGCACCGTCGGCGGCCTGTACGACCGGTTCGGTCTGCCGTTCACCGCGGAGGCCGAACGCGCGATGGCCGACCTGCACGAAGAAAGCCGCAGCGGGGCAAGGAAACCCGCGCACCGGTACACGCTCGAGGAGTTCGGGCTGAGTGTGGGCGAGGTCGACGAACGTTTCCGCGACTACGCGTACCGCTGAACCCGGCAGGAAAGGCACCGGAAACCGGTGTGCCCTGGCTACCTGCGCGTTCGTCCGTGGGATGATGGAGGCATGCCCGCACCACTCCCCCTCGACCCCATCGCCGAAGCCCACCGCCAGTGGACCGCCCACGGCTGGGGCGAAGTCGCGGACGGCATGGCCGCGGTCACCTCGGTGATGCGGGCACAGCAGATCATGATGGCGCGGGTCGAGGAGGTGCTCAAGCCCTTCGGCCTGACCTTCGCCCGCTACGAACTGCTCACGCTGCTGCATTTCACCAGGTCGGGAGCATTGCCGATGGCGAAGGCCAGCGCGCGCCTGCAGGTGCACCCCACCAGCGTCACCAATGCCGTCGACCGGCTCGAGAAGGCCGGACTGGTCCGGCGTACCCCGCATCCGAGCGATCGGCGGGCCACACTCATCGAACTCACCGACGAGGGACGGGCATTGGCGATCCAGGCGACGGAGAAGCTCAACACGGAGGTCTTCGCCCGGCCCGGCATTCCGGAGGAGCACATCGACACACTGCTGCGCATCATCGCGACGATGCGGCACGACGCCGGCGACTTCGACACCGGCGGTGCGCCTTCCAAGTGGTGAGGCGCGAGAGATTGCCGAGAAACGAGGAGGGCCGCCCCGTTCGGGGCGGCCCTTCGTCGTGTACGGGTGGTGCGGATCAGGCGTGCTTGAACTCCGGCGCGCGCTTCTCGACGAAGGCCGCCATGCCTTCCTTCTGGTCGGCGGTGGCGAACGTCGAATGGAACACGCGGCGCTCGAACTTCACGCCCTCGGCCAGCGTCGTCTCGAAGGACCGGTTGACGGCCTCCTTCGCCATGATCGCAACCGGCAGCGACATCGACGCGATGGTCGTCGCCGTCTCGAGCGCCACGTCGAACAGTTCGGCGGCGGGAACGATGCGCGAGACGAGTCCGGCGCGCTCGGCCTCCTCGGCGTCCATGTTGCGGCCGGTCAGACACATGTCCATGGCCTTGGCCTTGCCCACGGCGCGGGTGAGACGCTGCGATCCGCCGATGCCCGGGATGACGCCGAGCTTGATCTCGGGCTGACCGAACTTGGCGGTGTCGGACGCGATGATGAAGTCGCACAGCATCGCCAGCTCGCAACCGCCACCGAGCGCGTAGCCCGACACCGCAGCGACGATCGGCTTGCGGACGGACGAGAGCCGATCCCACTGCGAGAACAGGTCTTCCGCGTAGACCTCGGCGAAGGTCTTCGGAGCCATCTCCTTGATGTCGGCGCCGGCGGCGAACGCCTTCTCCGAGCCGGTGAGCAGGATCGCACCGATCTCGTCGTCCGCGTCGAGTTCCTCGACGGCGGCGACGACCTCACGCATCAACTGGCTGTTGAGGGCGTTGAGCGCCTTCGGCCGATTGAGGGTGACGATGCCGACGCGGCCTTTGCGGTCGAGCAGGATGGTCTCGAAATCGGTCACTGGCTGTCCTTCACGGTCGAGCGGTCTCGGATGTCGGTGATGATGGCGGAGAAGTCGAGTCCTCCACCACCCTCGGTGTTGAAACGATGGTAGAGCTCGGCTGCACGCAGTCCGAGTTCGGCCTCGACACCGTTGGCGCGCACCGCGTTCGCGGCCAGTCCGAGATCCTTGTCCATGAGCGCGGCCGCGAAGCCCGGCGTGTAGTCGTTGTTCGCGGGGGTGGTCGGGACGGGGCCCGGCACCGGGCAGTTGCTCGTCAACGCCCAGCACTGACCGGACGCGTTGGACGCGACGTCGAACAGTGCCTGGTTGTCGAGGCCCAGCTTCTCACCGAGGACGAATGCCTCGCTGATGGCGATCATCGAGATGCCCAGGATCATGTTGTTGCAGATCTTCGCGGCCTGGCCGTTGCCCGACCCGCCGCAGTGGACGATCTTACGTCCCATGGCCTCGAGCAGGGGCTTCGCGGTGGCGAAGTCGTCCTCGCCGCCGCCGACCATGAACGCGAGGGTGCCTGCGGCGGCACCGGCGACACCGCCGGAGACCGGGGCGTCGACGGCACGGTGACCGGCCTTGCGTGCCTTCTCCGCCGCCGCGCGGGCATCGGCGACGTCGATGGTCGAGCTGTCGACGAACAACGTGTTCGCCTCGGCCGCAGGCAGGATCTCGTCGTACAGGTCGAGGACGAGCTTGCCGTTGGGCAGCATGGTGATCACGACCTGGGCGCCGCGCACCGCGTCGGTCGCGGTCTCGGCGACGGTGATGCCGTTCTTCGTGGCCTCTTCCTGCGCAGCGGGAACCGGGTCGTAACCGTTGACTGTGTACCCGGCGCGGACGAGGTTCGCGGCCATCGGCCCACCCATGTGTCCGAGGCCGAGGAAGGCGACGGTGGGAAGTTCACTCATCGGTCGTTCTCCTTGGGAGCGGCGAGCCCGAGTTCGAGATCGCCGAGCGGCTGGAAGTAGGCGTCGACGTCGGCCTCGGTGACATCGGCGAGGGTCGCCGGCGACCACTGCGGGTTGCGGTCCTTGTCGACGACCTGTGCGCGGATGCCCTCGACGAGGTCGTGCGACTTCAGCGAGGCGGTCGAGACCCGGAACTCCTCGTTCAGCACCTCTTCGAGGCTGCCGAGCTGCCGGGCGTGACGCAGCGAGCGGAGGGTCACCTTCAGCGCGACAGGCGATTTCGCGAGCACCTGGCCGGCGGTCTCCCGTGCCTCCGGAACATCGGAAGCCCGAAGGCGTTCGACGATCTCCTCGACGGTGTCGGCGGAGTACGCCGCGTCGATCCATTCGCGCTGCCCGAGCAGCGCCGATTCCGGTGCGGGCTGCGAGTATTCGGCGAGCGCGTCCTCGAGCGGGCCGGATTCGAGTGCGGCGACGAACTTGTCGAGCGAATCGGACGGCAGGTAGTGGTCGGCGAAGCCCAGGGTGACGGCGTCGCCGGCCTTCATCCGTCCGGTGGTCAGCGCGATGTGCGTGCCGATCTCGCCGGGGGTGCGCGAGAGCAGGTAGGTGCCGCCGACGTCGGGAACGAATCCGATTCCGGTCTCGGGCATCGCGATGCTCGAGCGTTCGGTGACGATCCGGACGTTGCCGTGCGCCGAGATCCCGACGCCGCCGCCCATGACGATGCCGTCCATGATCGCGATGTACGGCTTCGGGTAACGACCGATGGCGGCGTTGAGGATGTACTCGTCGCGCCAGAAGTCCTGCGATCCCGTGCCGCCGTCCTTGGCGTCGTGGTAGATCGAGACGATGTCGCCGCCGGCGCACAGGCCGCGCTCACCGGCACCGCGCACCAGCACGGCACGCACCGAATCGTCGTTCTCCCACGCGCTCAGGGCCTTCGACATCTCGAGGACCATGGCGTGGTTGAGGGCGTTGATGGCCTTGGGCCGGTTGAGCGTGATACGGCCGATGCCGTCCTTCACGTCGATGAGGATCTCGGGTTCCTGCCCGGTCATGCCACTCCGTTCTGCGCTGCAGCCACCACGCTCCGCGCGACGACCACCCGCATGATCTCGTTGGTTCCTTCCAGGATCTGATGCACGCGCAGGTCGCGGACGATCTTCTCGATCCCGTACTCGGCAAGGTAACCGTAGCCGCCGTGCAACTGCAGCGCCTCGTTCGCGACCTCGAAACCGGTGTCGGTGGCGAAGCGCTTGGCCATCGCGCACAGCTCCACGACGTCGTCGGCGCCACGGTCGAGAGCGTCGGCGGCACGCCACAGCATCGTGCGTGCGGCCTCGAGTTCGATCCGCATGTCGGCGAGGCGGAACTGCAGCGCCTGCGAGTCGAGCAGCCGCTCGCCGAATGCCTTGCGCTCGGCGAGGTAGGCGACCGCCCGGTCGAGGGCGGTCTGGCCGCCGCCCACCGAGCACGCGGCGATGTTGATGCGGCCGCCGTTGAGGCCGTGCATGGCGATCCGGAAGCCGCCGCCCTCGGTGCCGAGGAGGTTCTCGGCGGGCACGCGGGCGCCGTCGAGGATGACCTGGCGGGTGGGCTGCGCGTTCCAGCCCATCTTCTTCTCGTTGGCGCCGAAGGACAGCCCGGCGGTGTCCTTCGGGACGATGAACGCCGAAATACCGCGGGCGCCGGTATCGCCGGTGCGGGCCATGACCACGTAGACGTCGGACGTGCCGGCCCCGGAGATGAACTGCTTGACTCCGGTGAGCACGTACTCGTCGCCGTCACGAACGGCCTTGGTGCTCAGGGCCGCCGCATCGGATCCGGCGCCCGGCTCGGTGAGGCAGTAGCTCGCGAGGTGCTCCATCGTGCAGAGCTTCGGGATCCACTGCTTGCGCTGGTCGTCGTTGCCGAACTTGTCGATCATCCACGTGACCATGTTGTGGATGGAGATGTAGGCGGCGATGGACGGGCAACCCTTCGCGAGCTCCTCGAAGATGCGGACGGAGTCGAGGCGTCGCAGCCCCGATCCGCCCACGTCCTCGCGGACGTAGATCCCGCCCATGCCCAGTTCGGCGGCCTTGCGCAGCACGTCCACGGGGAAGTGCTTGCTCTGGTCCCATTCGACCGCGTTCGGGGCCAGATATTCGGTGGCGAAGTCCCGGGCGGTGTCGCGGATCGCCCGGTCGTCGTCGGTGAGAACGAACATCGATGGACCGCCTAGTTCATCGTCGGGATGACGAAGTGGTCGGTGTCGGCCACGTGCGCACCCTCGATGCCGCCTTCCTTGACACCGGACGGCCAGCGCTGCGTGACCGTCTTGGTCTTGGTGTAGAAGCGGAAGGCGTCGGGGCCGTGCTGGTTGAGGTCGCCGAAGCCGGAGGCCTTCCAGCCGCCGAAGGTGTAGTACGCGATCGGGACGGGGATCGGGACGTTGATGCCGACCATGCCGACCTCGACGCGGGCCGCGAAGTCGCGGGCGGTGTCGCCGTCGCGGGTGAAGATCGCGACGCCGTTGCCGTACTCGTGCTCGGTGGGCAGGCGCAGGGCGTCCTCGTAGTCGCGCGCACGCACCACGGTGAGCACGGGACCGAAGATCTCCTCCTTGTAGATGGACATCTCGGGGGTGACCTTGTCGAACAGGGTGGCGCCCGAGAAGAAGCCGTTCTCGTGGCCCTCGAGGACGAAGTCGCGGCCGTCGACGACCAGCTCGGCGCCTTCTTCGACGCCCTGGGCGATGTAGCCGTGCACGCGGTCGCGGGCGGCGGCGGTCACGAGCGGACCGAAGTCGGCCTTCTCGTCGAAGCTGGTGCCGATACGCAGTTCGGCGATGCGCTCGGTGAGCTTGGCGACGAGACGATCCGCGGTCTCCTCGCCCACGGGGACGGCGACGGACAGCGCCATGCAGCGCTCACCGGCCGAGCCGTAGGCGGCGCCGACGAGTGCGTCCGCGACCTGGTCGAGGTCGGCGTCGGGCATGACGATCGCGTGGTTCTTCGCACCACCGAAGCACTGTGCGCGCTTGCCGTTCTTCGCGGCCGTCTCGTAGATGTACTGCGCGATGGGAGTCGAGCCGACGAAGCCGATCGCCTTGATGCGCGGGTCGTCGAGCAGGTAGTCGACGGCGCTCTTGTCGCCGTTGACGACGTTGAACACACCGGCGGGCAGGCCGGCCTCGAGGAACAGCTCGGCCAGACGGAGCGGCACCGAGGGGTCGCGCTCGGAAGGCTTGAGCACGAACGCGTTTCCGGCGGCGAGCGCCGGGCCGGCCTTCCACAGCGGGATCATGGCCGGGAAGTTGAACGGGGTGATCCCGGCGACGACGCCGAGGGGCTGACGCATCGAGTACACGTCGATTCCGCCGCCTGCGGACTCGGTGTACTCACCCTTGAGGAGGTGCGGGGCGCCGATCGCGACCTCGATCACCTCGAGGCCGCGCTGGATGTCGCCCTTCGCGTCGGGGACGGTCTTGCCGTGCTCGCTCGACAGCAGGTGGGCGAGCTCGTCCATGTTCTCCTGCACGAGGTACACGAACTTCATGAGGACGCGCACGCGCTTCTGCGGATTCCAGGACGCCCACACCTTCTGCGCCTCGGCGGCGTTGGCGATGACGGCGTCGACCTCGGAGTCGGCCGCGAGCGGCACGCGGGCCTGGACCTCTCCGGTGTTGGGGGCGAAGACGTCGGCGAAGCGGCCGGAGGTGCCGGCGACGTGCTGCCCGCCGACGAAGTGGGTCAATTCTCGAACGCTCATGTCCGATCCCGTCCTTTACTGGTGTGCGATGACGTGGGGTGTGCGATTTCGGCACGAACGGGCCCAGGCCCGAAGTCTTCGCTCATCCTATAGTTGGAAGTCCACGTATGTCTACCGTCACACCGGACCGGATCCGCCGGCACCCTCACGCACGGTCGATGCGCGAGGGGCCGATATCAGCCCTCGGCGATCTGCTGCGCCTTCGCGTACGCCAGGTGCAGGAAGTCGGCTCCGGTCAGCGCCGCGAACGAACCCGCCACCAGACGCGTGAGATTCGGAGCGTAGACGCGGCCGAAGACCATCGCCGTCACCGTCCACAGGTCGAGGCAGAAGGGGCAGGCCAGCAGTTCCCCGACGGCGTGACGGACCCGCGACGACTTGCGGGGCTGCTCCATCACCTCGGCCGGACCACCGGGGCCGTCGAACTTCGTGAACGGTGCGCGGACGGGACTGGTCACCGCCGCCTTGCTCACGATCCGGGAGACCTTGTGGCTCGCGAGCGCGGTCACCACGAGATCGCCGGCATCGGGCTTCGGCATCGGCCGCCCGCGCTTTGCCGCGACGGCGCCGAGCGTGCCGACAGTGGTGAGGTACACGGACATGAGCACCGCATATCCACCGAGGGGTCGATCCTCCCCGTTCCGATAGGTGTCGGCCTCCTGCTGGACCGCATCGACCGCACGTTCGGCGTTCTCCCGCGCTGTCGACGATGCTTCCGGAGTCCGCATGAATCCTCCACTCGTGGCATGTGCTGTCGGTGGCGCGACCGGAGCCGTCACCTTCACGGGCGGCATACCCCAGGGACGGACGACACAACCACCGGCGACCGATCGAGGTCAACGCATGCGGCGGTAGAGATCCTCGAGGTCGATGATCCCCCGGATCACCACGGCTTCGTCGGTTCCGCCGGCCCGCAACGCGCGGCGCAGCAGCATCGGATCGAGGTCCTCGAGCGCGGGACGGAACCGTTCCGTGGGCAGCTCGGACAACTCGGTGTCGTCGCCGTAGAAGTCCCGCGCCGCGGCCACCTCTTCGTAGGCGTCCGCATCGTCGACGCCGCCGATCAGCGTCGCGAGGTCCACCCCGCGCAGGGTCAGGACCGCGAACGGTTGGTCGTCGACGTGTTCTGCGAGCAGGTAGGCGACGGCCGCGGCGTGCTTGCAGGGCCACCCGTCGTCGGGGCAGGTGCAGTCGAAGTCGAGTTCACCCGAGCGTCGCGGGAGGAGGGCCGATCCGAGTTCCTCGGGAAGGATGCCCGCCGCAAGTCGCGTCAGCATGCCCGGCGACGAGCGGACGAGCGAGACGAGGTCTCCCACCGCCTCCTCGTCGAGCGTGCGCACCCGCACCGCCGAGGTGAAAGGGGTGAGTTGACTGCCCTGCACGTCGCCGACGGCCGCTCCGGGTTCGAGCCGCATGGAGATCACCTGGCCGGCGCGTGCATACGCACGGCCCCGCGTCAGTCGCCCCTTCTCGGCGACCTCCTCCATCGCCGAGATCAGTTCCTTCGACCACCAGCTGCGGCCGATCGAGCCCCGCTTGGTGCGCGCCTCGATGCCGCCGTCGATCCGGCGGGCCGTGCCGTAGCGGCGTACGTTGCCCCGTGCCATCTAGTCCCCCACCGCGTCGTCGCCGAGGGTGAGCAGGGAGTGCAGCTGATCGGTGGACAGCTCGGTGATCCAGTTCTCCCCTGCCCCGACCACAATCTCGGCCAGTTCCTGCTTGCCGGTGAGCATCTCGTCGATACGTTCCTCCACCGTTCCCACACAGACGAGCTTGCGGACCTGGACGTCGCGACGCTGCCCGATCCGGAACGCACGGTCGGTGGCCTGGTTCTCCACCGCCGGATTCCACCACCGGTCGAGGTGCACGACGTGGTTGGCGGCGGTGAGGTTCAGTCCGGTGCCGCCCGCCTTGAGCGAGAGCACCATGATCGGCGGTCCGCCCTCGCTCTGGAAGCCGTCGACCATCGCGTCGCGCCGGCCCTTGGACACTCCCCCGTGCAGGAAGGGCACCGTCGTGGCGAACCGCTCCTCGAGATAGGGCACGACGAGCTCACCGAACTCGCGGAACTGCGTGAACAGCAACACCTTCTCGCCGTCGGCCAGCACCGACTCGACAATGTCCTCGACCAGGCCGAGTTTGCCCGAGCGGTGCCGTCCGCGACGCAGGACGGGCGAGCCGTCGCCCAGATAGTGCGCGGGGTGGTTGCACACCTGCTTGAGCCGGGTCAGCGCCGCGAGCACCGCGCCCTTGCGGGCCATGCCCTCCTTGTCCCGGATCCGGCGCATCATGTCGTCCACGACGGCCCGATACAGGGCGGCCTGCTCGGCCGTGAGGTTGGCGCGCACGGTCTGCTCGAACTTCTCGGGCAGATCGGAGATCACGTCGGGGTCGGTCTTGACGCGGCGCATCACGAACGGTGCGGACAACGCCCGCAACCGCGCCGCAGCGACGGCGTCGTGGTCGCGCTCGATCGGCACCGCGAAGCGGGCCCGGAAGGACGCCGCGGTGCCGAGCAGGGACGGATTCGCGAAGTCCAGGATCGCGCGCAGTTCCTCGAGCCGGTTCTCCACCGGTGTGCCGGTGAGCGCGATCCGGTGCGCCGCGGGCACGGCGCGCGTGGCGCGGGACTGCGCGGTCGCGGTGTTCTTCACGTGCTGGGCCTCGTCGAGGACCACGCGTTGCCAGGTCAGCGTCGCGAGCTGCGCGACGTCGCGGGCGGCGATGGCGTACGTCGTCACCACGAGATCGTGGTCGGCGGCAGCGGCGGCGAGCGCCGGTCCGCTCAGCCGCTGGGCGCCGTGGTGGACGTGCACCCGCAGGTCGGGCACGAACCGTTCGGCCTCACGCTGCCAGTTGCCCACCACCGACATCGGGCAGACCAGCAGGGTCGGGGCGTTCCGCAGGCCCGACTCTCGTTCATGGGCGAGCAGCGCGAGCACCTGGATAGTCTTGCCCAGGCCCATGTCGTCGGCGAGCACGGCGCCGAGACCGAGCCGGCTCATGAACGCGAGCCAGTCGAGGCCGCGCTGCTGGTAGGGACGCAGTTCGGCGTTCAATCCCGCCGGCACGGGGACAGGCTCGGGGTGCGCCTGCCCGTCGAGCAGCATCTCGACCCAGCCGGAGGCGGAGATCTCGGTGACCTCCGCGGGCGGAGCATCGTCGCCGGTGAACTGGGCGAACAACGACCCGAGGGTCGCATCCTCGGCGGAATGCGCGGTGACGTACCGGGCCGCGCGGGCCAGCGCCTCGGCATCGGCCCGCACCCATTTGCCGCGCAGTTTGACCAGGTCGCTGTTGGCCGCGACGAGCTCTTCCATCTCCGACGGGGTGAGCAGCATGTCGCCGACGGCGAGCTGCCATTCGTACGAGACGATCGCGTTCATCCCGACGACGCTGTCGTCGGCGCTCACGGGGGCGACGGGTGACTCGACCTGCAGACGCAGGGACGGATCGACCCGGGTCCAAGCGCGCGGTAGCAGCACCGCGATGCCTGCGGCGTCGAGCTCCCGGGCGCCGTGCTCGACGAGATCGACGACGACCGGGGTGGGCAGCAGAAGGTCGAGACTGTCGGGATCGCGGGGCACGTCCTGCAGGCGGGGATAGGCCTGGAGCGCGGTCCCGAGCTTGCGCACGCCGATCTGGAGCAGGTGCGGGTCGGTGTCCTCGACGGGCAGCGGCGTCGGGGACTGTCCCTCCGGACGCAGGCACACCTCGAGCCGCCAGATGGAGTCGGCTCCGACCCCGTCGTCGACGTCGTCCGGTTCGACGAGGCGCAGCACGAGGTCGGGTTCGTATCCGGCGAGGCTGGCGCGCCATTCCTCGAGCGCATCGGCCATGCGCTGGGTGCCACGGGGATGGGGACTGCCCTCGGCCAGCGCAGCGACGAGGGGGTGCAGCGAGGTCGACGAGCCGTGGAGGGTGCGCACGATGGGGTCGGTCAGTTCGCGGCACAGATCGTCGAGGAGATCGACGGGCCGTCCGAGCTGTCGTTGCGCGGGAGACATCGCGGCGGCGAGTTCGGCGGACCAGGCCCGCGTCTTCTCGCCGCCGAGCAGGCGCCACCGCGCCCACCACTGCTTCTCGACACGCACGAGCTCCGGTGCGACGCGGCCGGCCTGCGCCCACCTCTCGATGCCACGGGCGACGTGCGCGAGATATCGCAGATCGCCGCCGACACCCCCGGGACGCCGCGGCATGTCCAGCAGAAGCTCGGCTGCGTCCGCCGGTGCGACCGCGACGGCGGGCAGCGTGCTCGGCTCGGTCTCCGTAGGGAAGGTGAGGGTGACGCGATGGCGGAACGGGCGGTCGATCCACCGGCGCAGCGCAGACGGCAGCGCGTCGGGATCGGGCTCTGCGGCGGGGTCCCACCACAGCATCAGGCCGGATCCCGGTGACCACAGCCCGTGCAACATGCCCACTATCGTGCCAGCCGCACCCGACCCCGATGGCAGGCTGGGTCCCATGGCACGCGCATACGGCTTCGTGGAGTACGGCGGTCCGGAGACACAGCAGCTGTTCGACACCCCCGTCCCACCGCCCGGTCCGGGGCAGCTCCTCGTGGCAGTCCGGGCCGCGGGCGTGAACCCCGCCGACTGGAAGGTGCGGTCCGGACGGCGCACAGGCAGCGTCACGGTGCACTTCCCGGCGGTCCTCGGCCGGGAGGTCGCCGGTGTGGTGGAGGCCGCCGGTCCGGACACCGGCTTCCGGCCGGGCGACGCCGTCTTCGGGGCCGCCGCGGAGGGCTACGGCGGCTACGCCGAGTACACCCTCGTCGACGCGCGGGCTGCTGCGCTCGTGCCCGAGTCGGTGCCGTTCGAGGTGGCGGCGACCCTTCCGGTCGCGGCCGGAACGGCCTTCGACATCGTCGAGTATCTCGAGATCGTCGATGCGGACACCGTCCTCGTCCTGGGTGCCGGTGGTGGTGTCGGGTCGGCGACGACGCAGCTCGCGCACAACGCCGGCGCCGCCGTCCTCGGTGTGGCGAGTGCGGGGAAACGGGATCTCGTCGAATCGTGCGGCGGTCTGTGGATCGAGTCCGGTGACGGGTTCGACGCGCGGGTCGCGGCCACCGCGGAACGGTGCGGGGCGGTGACCGCGGTCGTCGACCTCGTCGGTGGCGACGTGCTCGAGCGGGCGGTCGCGCTGACGCGGGCACCGGAACGGGTCGTGAGTGTCGCCGATCCGGCACGCGCGGAGGAGCTGGGCGGTTCGGGAATCACGCGGCGACGGACCCGGGAGGTGTTCGAGCAGGTCGTGGCGCTCGTCGAGCGTGGTGTTCTGACGCCGCGCGTCGAGCGGACCTTTCCGCTCACCGAGGCCGGGGCTGCGCTGGAACTCGTCGAGTCCGGGCACGCCGGCGGGAAGATCGTCGTCACCGTGCCCTGAAGATCCTGTCGGCAGGGCATGTCAGGATCGCCGCGTGCGTGGGGGGAACGCGACGTGGTGGGTGGCGGCAGTGGTGGTCGCGGTGGCGGTGTCCTGGTTGTGGGACCGCACCGCGCCGGGGTCCGGGACGGTGCCGGGCAGCCCCACCCGAGCCGAGGTGCATCTCCTGCTCGAGCAGGTGACGGTGGTCGATCAGCGCCGGAAGGTTCCCGGCTATCAGCGGGGCTGCGGCGCGGGCGAGCGATGCGTGTTCGGTCCGGCCTGGTCCGACGACCATCCCGGGGCCGGTGGACACGACGGTTGCGACACCCGCAACAACGTCCTCGCGCGCGACCTCACCTCCCCCACCTTCCGGGCCGGCACCGACGACTGTGTCGTGACGAGCGGGGTCCTGAACGATCCGTACACCGGTGCGCGCGTGGAGTTCCGGCGTGCCGAGGCGAACGCCGTGCACATCGATCACATCTATCCGCTCGCCGCGGCCTGGGATCTCGGTGCCGCCGCATGGCCCGCCGAACGTCGACTCCGGTTCGCGAACGACATCACCTACAACCTCGTCGCTGTCGACGGGCAGGCCAACCTCGACAAGCGCGACGGCACGCCGGCCCAGTGGCTGCCACCGGCTCCCGGTTACCGCTGCTGGTTCGCCGGCCGGTACCTGACCGTGGCGGTGCGCTACGCGTTGCCGATCACGGTCGACGACCACCGTGCCTTGGTGGGCGCGGCGGAGTCGTGCCCGTGACATCATCGCGACCAGCAGTCTCCCCGCCTGGCAGATGCCGTTGACGGCGGAGATGACGAGGGCGGCGAGGGCGGGATCGGAATCGACCAGTCGCACCGCACGTTCGGGTCCGCAGTACATCGCCGGGGTGAACGCGTTGCGCGCTGCGGGCCGGTCGATGATGCACCAGACGATCGCGCCTTCCCGTTCGAATCTCAGTCCTCCTGCACCCAGATCGTCTCCCTTGCATCGGACAGTATCTTGTTCTTTGTTGTGAGAACAACGTGCTCTCCTGAGAAAATCTCTGTTTCCGAACATGTAGGGTCTACGGTGAGCAAATGCTCGAGCGCATCTCCAAGGACACCCGGCTGTGCATCTCGATGTCCGGCCGTCCCAGCAACATCGGCACCCGGTTCCACAACCATCTCTACGAGGAACTCGGCCTCGACTTCGTCTACAAGGCGTTCGCGCCCGCGAACATCGAGGACGCCGTGGCGGGGATACGCGGCCTGGGCATCCGCGGCGCCGGGGTGTCGATGCCGTTCAAGGAAGCCGTGCTGCCCCTCGTCGACGTGCTGCACGATTCGGCGCGGGCCATCGAGTCCGTGAACACGATCGTCAACGACGACGGCGTCCTGCACGCCTACAACACCGACTATCAGGCGGTGAGCGATCTGCTCGTCGAGCACGGCGTCGATTCCGCCCTGCCCGTCACGGTGGTGGGCAGCGGCGGCATGGCGAAGGCGGTGACAGCGGCGCTGCGCCACAACGGATTCACCGACGGAACGATCGTCGCGCGCAACGGGGACACCGGACGACCGCTCGCACGCAAGTACGGCTACGAATGGCGCGCCGACACGAGCGACGTCGCACCCGGGCTGATCGTCAACGCCACTCCGATCGGGATGGCGGGCGGCGCCGAAGCGGACGACCTGCCACTGCCCCACGACTTCGTGGCCGCAGCGTCGAGGGTCTTCGACGTCGTGGCCGTCCCGCCGGACACCCCACTCGTCCGATTCGCCCGCGAGCACGACATCCCTGTGATCACGGGCGACGAGGTCATCGCGCTGCAGGCGGCACTGCAGTTCGAGCTCTACACGGGAGTGACCCCGACGCGCGAGCAGGTGCGCCGCGCGTCGGAGTACTCCCGTTCCTGAACGGTCGGGACGGAGGAGGACTCGGCCGTCGAACGATATGGCCCTGTTCGAGACCGTCGAGCACCACGGCGGCGGCATCGACCGCGACGGTCATCTCGACGCGGGTGATGTCGTGCGTGGCGGGGGTTCTGCAGATCGAAGTTGTTGACCCCACGCGGCCGTTCGCGCCGACTGGAACACGAACGTGGTGGTCACGGTGTCGCCCCCCAGGTCGCCGACGAACCAGCCGGTGAAGAACGGGCCGAGGTCGACGCCGTAGGTCGCCTCGCACTCGCCGGCGATCACCGGTGCGGCCTCGACGAGGTGGGCGACGATCGCTCCGAGCAGGGTCGCCAGGACTGCAGCACCTACCGTGGCTGCTGTACGACCTCGGGCGAAATGTTTCATTTGCGTTAATTTGCCGGCCGTTTCTCCGGGATACTCCGCGAGTCCCATTCACGACCGGTGGTCCCGCCTCCGGAGTGCAGTTCTCGTCGGCGATGTTGCGAATTGTCGACGAGAACTGCGCATCGGCCGGCGGATCGCCGCTCAACTGCCGGTGGCGACCTCCCGCTTCGGATCCGCCGACCACTGCGACCACGAACCCGGATACAGCGCGGCGTCGATGCCCGCGATCTCGAGCGCGGCGATCTCGTGTGCGGCGTTGATTCCCGATCCGCAGTACACGGCGACGTCGGTGCGCTTCACGCCCAGCGTCGAGAAGCGGTGCGCGATCTGATCCGCGGGCAGGAACGACCCGTCCTGACGGAGGTTCTCGGTGGTCGGCGCGCTGACTGCGCCGGGGATGTGGCCCGCCCGGCGATCCACCGGCTCCTCGTCGCCGCGGTACCGTGCGTGGGCGCGCGCATCGAGCAGAACTCCGTGGGTCGCGTAGGTCGCGGCCTCATCGGGACCGATGGTGGGCATGTGGCCGGGGCTCAACGTCACGTTGCCGGACTTCTTCTCGCCGCCCGGTCCTGCGGCGAGAGGGTGCCCGCCGGCGATCCACGCCTGCAGTCCGCCGTCGAGCAATCGCACCTCGGAGTGCCCCGCCCAGCGCAACAGCCACCACGCGCGGGCCGCGGCGAGATCGCCGCTGTCGTCGTATGCGACGACGAGAGCACCGTCGTCGATCCCCCACCGGCGTGCGATGGCCTGGAAACGGTCGATGTCGGGCAGCGGATGACGACCGAGCTCGGGTGCGGGCGGATCGGCGAGATCCTCGTCCAGGTCGACGTAGACCGCTCCGCTGATGTGCCCCTCATGGAATCGGTCCCGTCCGTGTCTGTCGCCGAGTGCCCAGCGGACGTCGAGTATCACCGGCGACCGGCCCTGCTCGATCATCTCGGCGAGTTCGACGGTGGAGAGAAGAACGGGGGTATCGGACATGACCCGATCCTGACACGAACGGCACACGCCGTTCCGGCTTTGGGGCGACACGCCGTGCGTGCCGGGACGACCCCGGCGGGCGGACACGCCCTGTGCACGTCCGATTCGGGGGTTTTGCGTCTCGGTTCGGGATTGGCGTGGGGGTTGGTCTGATTTGACGTGCGGAGAGCACTATCGTCGAGACGTGAGCAACCGCCAACCGACGAGCCCAGCCGCCCCGCCTGAGCCGGAGCAGTTCCCGGTGTTGTGGCCCATGCAGACGCGTTGGGCCGACAACGACCATTACGGCCACGTCAACAACGTCACGTACTACTCGTACTTCGACTCGGCGGTCAACGGGTGGCTCATCTCCACCACCGGTGTCGACATCCGCGAACTCGACGCGATCGGGGTCGTGGCCGAGACCTCCTGCCGCTATCTCGCCGAGCTGTCCTTCCCCGACCGCCTGCAGGTCGGACTGGCGGTCGAACGTCTGGGCACACAGTCGATCACCTATTCGCTCGCAATCTTCCGGGAGGCCGACGACACCCTGATCCCGGCGGCGACCGGCCGGTTCGTCCACGTCTACGTCGATCCGCAGACGCGCCGCCCTGTCCCGATCCCCGATCAGATCCGCAAGGCCGCCGCCCAGTTGGCCACCCCGAACGCGGGCCGCTGACGCCCTACGTCGCCTCGTCTCCGCTGCGCCCGGCCGCCCGGTTCAGCAGCGGAGCTGTGCGCTGCGGGACGAGGTCCTGCATTACCAGCGACATGTCCGTGCGCTCGACGCCGCGGATCTTCAGGATCCGGCCCGCGAGCCGATAGAGGTCGTCGGCGTCACGGGCGACCACCTTCACCGACAGGTCGATCTGCCCGGTCAGCCCGTAGACCTCGGTGACCTCGGGGATCTGTGCGAGTTCGTCGACGACCTCGTCGAGACGGTGCTGATCGACCCGGGTCGCCACGTAGGCGGCAAGCGGATAACCCAGGCTGACGGGATCCACCCGCCGGTCGAACGAGGCGAGCACGCCCTCGGCCTCCCATCGGGCAAGGCGCGCCTGGACGGTATTGCGGGACAACCCGAGACGCTGCGCCAGCTCGACTCCCGTGGCCCGTGGTGTGCGCGTGAGTTCGAGCAGCAGACGCGCATCGGTGGCATCCAGACTGGTCATTTTCCGCAGTCTGCCAGCTAGGAGCACCCCGAAACCGTGCTTTCTGCACGGTTGGGAGCGGATCGATTGCGCACGCGCGAATTGCCCGGATGATGTGATGTACGGCACACATCATCCGGTCGGGCCTCACGAGGGCACGCTGGATCCGCACCGACGAGGTGATCCGATGGTTGTACCGACCGTCTATCCGGTCCAGTTGATCCAACCCGACGGGCGACGCGTCCTCGACACCGAGTACGGCCCACTCGTCGCCGACGTCGGCCCCGACGAACTGCGCGGGCTCTACCGCGACATGGTCGTCGCGCGACGCGTCGACGCGGAAGCCACGGCGCTCCAACGGCAGGGTGAGCTCGGCCTCTGGGCGCCGCTCCAGGGCCAGGAGGCCGCGCAGGTCGGCTCCGCCCGGGCACTCGCGCCCGACGACTACGTCTTCACCAGCTACCGCGAGCACGCCGTCGCGTTGTGCCGCGGCGTCGACCCCGCCGACATGACCCGCCTGTGGCGTGGGTGCGGACTGTCCGGATGGGATCCGCAGACGGTCGCCACCACCAACCCAGCCATCGTCGTCGGAGCCCAGGGCCTGCACGCCACCGGTTACGCGATGGGCGCGAAGCTCGACGGAGCCGAGATCGCCACCGTCGTGTACTTCGGCGACGGCGCCACGAGCCAGGGCGACCTCTCGGAGGCCATGGTCTTCTCGGTCAGCTGGGGTGTCGGCGTGGTGTTCATCTGCCAGAACAACCACTGGGCGATCAGCGTGCCCACCCACGTGCAGAGTCCGGTCCCCCTCGCCCGGCGCGCCGCCGGATTCGGGATGCCGGCCGTGCAGGTCGACGGCAACGACGTCCTCGCAGTCCTGGCGGTGACCCGGCGTGCCGTCCGGCATGCCCGCGAGGGTGCCGGTCCGTTCTTCATCGAGGCACTCACCTACCGCATGGGCCCGCACACGACCTCCGACGACCCCACCCGCTACCGCACACCCGCCGATCTCGAGGAGTGGCAGGCACGCGACCCCATCGATCGGTTGCGACGACTGCTCGAACGCGAAGGGCACGCCGACGACGACTTCTTCGACGAGGTCCGGACCACTGCCGACGACGCCGCGATGCGGCTCCGGCGCGGCACGCTCGGGATGCCCGACCCCGAACCCGCCGCCCTGTTCGACCACGTCTACGCCACCGAGCATCCGCTCGTCGAACAGGAACGCGCGGACTACGCCGAATATCTGGCGAGTTTCGGCCCCACGGAGGAGGCGCGACGATGACCACCACGACGATGACCCTCGGCGGTGCCCTCAACGCCGGACTCCGCCGCGCACTCGAACGCGACCCCAAGGTCGTCATCATGGGTGAAGACGTCGGCACCCTCGGCGGCGTCTTCCGCATCACCGACACCCTGCAGAAGGATTTCGGTGAAGGTCGTGTGATCGACACTCCCCTCGCCGAATCCGGGATCGTGGGAACGGCGTTCGGGATGGCGCTGCGCGGCTACCGACCCGTGTGCGAGATCCAGTTCGACGGCTTCGTCTATCCGGCCTTCGACCAGATCGTCTCGCAGGTCGCGAAGATCCACTACCGCACGGCCGGTGCCGTGGTGGCCCCGCTCACCGTCCGGATCCCCTACGGCGGCGGCATCGGTGCGGTCGAACATCATTCGGAATCACCGGAGGTGTACTTCACCCACACCGCGGGTCTGCGGGTCGTGAGCCCGAGTACCCCGTCTGATGCGTACTCGATGATCCAGCAGGCCGTCGCGCTCGACGACCCGGTGATCTTCCTCGAACCGAAGCACCGCTACTGGGAACGCGGTGAGATCGACACGGAGACCGCACCCGACCTGCCGCTCACGTCCGCGCGGGTCGTCCGGTCCGGTTCGGACGCGACGATCGTGACCTTCGGTGCGCTGGTCGCTACCGCGCTACGCGCAGCCGACATCGCCGAAGCGGAAGGACATTCGCTCGAGGTCGTCGATCTGAGGTCGCTGTCCCCCATCGACTTCGACACGATCGAGGCGTCGGTGCGGCGAACCGGCCGGCTCGTCGTCGTGCAGGAGGCGCCGGTCTTCTGCGGCATCGGCGCGGAGATCGCCGCCCGCACGACCGAGCGGTGCTTCTACCAACTCGAGGCACCGGTCCTGCGGGTCGGCGGATTCGACATCCCCTACCCCCCGGCCAAACTCGAATCCCACCACCGCCCCGACCCGGATCGCATCCTCGACGCGGTCGACCGCGCACTCGCGGCGTGAGGCGCACCGATGACGAATCCCGCCCGCGCAGTACAGGAATTCCGTCTCCCCGATCTCGGTGAGGGACTCACCGATGCGGACTGGGTGCACTGGGCCGTCGCGGTCGGCGATCGTGTCGAACTCAACCAGGTCATCGGGGAGGTCGAAACCGCCAAGGCCACGGTGGAACTGCCGTCGCCCTATGTCGGCACGGTCGAGGAACTGCTGGTCGAGCCGGGACAGACGGTGCCGGTCGGGGCACCCCTGCTGCGGATCGCCACCGAGGACGGACCCGCCGAGCCGGCCGGTGACAGCGGCGGCCCGTCCCGACCGTCGGTGCTCGTCGGATACGGACCCGGCGACGCCCCGCAGAGCAGACGTGCGACCCGCCGTGCCTCGGCGGACGCCGGTCGTGCCCGCGACGGTGATCCCCCTCCCGCACGACCCGACGCGAAGCCCGGCGCACGCAAACTCGCGGCTCTCCTCGAGGTCGATCTGGACACGGTGACGGGCACCGGCCGCGGCGGTGTGATCACGCGCGACGACGTGCGGCGCACCGCCGGACACGGCGACGAACCTACCGCAGGCCACGACGAAGAACCCACCGCCGAACGACCACACTCACCCGCCCCTGAGGCGTCCCCCGAACGGACCACACGGATACCCGTCGGAGGGGTGCGCAAGCGGACCGCCGAGGCAGTCTCCCGCAGCGCCTTCACCGCCCCGCACGCGAGCGTCTTCCTCACGTGCGACGCGACCGCCACCGTCGACCTGGTGTCGACCCTGCGCGCGTCGCCGGCCTTCGAAGGCGTCCGTCCGACGGCGCTGAGCATCGTCTCCCGCGCGCTGTTGCACGCGATCGCCGACGAGCCGTCGCTCAATGCGCATTGGGACGACGACACGGGCGAGATCGTGCTCCACCACGACGCGCATCTCGGGATCGCCACTGCGACCTCGGACGGCCTGAAGGTTCCCGTGGTCCGGGAGGCCCAGCGCCTGTCGTTGCCGCGCCTGGCCCGGTCGATCGCCGAGGTCGCCGACCGCGCGCGGACGGGCCGCTCCACGCCGCCCGAGCTGACGGGTTCGACGGTCTCGGTGACGAACGTCGGGGTGTTCGGGGTGGATGGGGGAACACCGATCCTCAATCCCGGCGAGTCGGCGATCCTCGCCGTCGGCGCGATCTCCGACCGCCCGTGGGTCGTGGACGGTGCTCTCGCGATCCGGAAGGTGGTCACGCTGTCGCTGTCGTTCGACCATCGGCTCGTCGACGGGGAGCAGGCGGGACGGGCACTCGCGACGATCGGTGCGTTCCTCGGCGATCCCGTGCCCATGCTGCTCGCCGACAGGTAGGTGGGTGCAGCCGCCCTGACGCCGACGGCGCCCACGCGGTGATCCGCGTGGGCGCCGTGACGGAGCAGCGACAGGTCCGGAATGCCTACAGGGCCTTCAGTTCCTCGGTGACCTCCGAGACCATCTTCTTCGCGTCACCGAACAGCATCGACGTGTTGTCGGCGGTGAACAGCGGATTGTCGATACCGGCGTAACCGGAGCTCATCGAGCGCTTGAGCACGATGACCGACTTCGACTGGTCGACGTTGAGGATCGGCATGCCGTAGATCGGGCTCGTCGAGTCCAGGCGGGCAGCCGGGTTGGTGACGTCGTTCGCGCCGATGACGATGGTGACATCGGTGCGGCCGAACTCGCCGTTGATGTCGTCCATCTCCTTCATCGCGTCGTATTCGACGTCGGCCTCGGCGAGCAGGACGTTCATGTGGCCGGGCATACGACCGGCGACCGGGTGGATCGCGTACTTGACCTCGACACCGCGGTCCTCGAGCAGCGCCGCCATCTCCTTGACGGCGTGCTGCGCCTGGGCGACGGCCAGACCGTAGCCGGGGACGACGATGACCTGGTTGGCGTACGCCATCTGGATGGCGGCGTCCGAGGCCGAGGTGGCCTTGACCGTGCCACCCGACGCCGAGGCCACACCGGCCGCCGCCTCGCCGCCACCGAAGGCGCCGAAGACGATCGCGGGGATCGACCGGTTCATGGCCTTGGCCATGAGGTTGGTCAGGATGGTGCCCGAAGCACCGACGATCATGCCCGCGACGATCATGGCCTGGTTGTTCAGCGCGAGACCGGCAGCTGCTGCCGACAGACCGGTCAGGGCGTTGAGCAGCGAGATGACGACGGGCATGTCGGCGCCACCGATCGGCAGCACGACGAACAGACCCATCAGACCGGCGGCAATGAGCAGCGCCAGGATCCACCACGAGGCCAGCGGGTCACCGTCGGCGCTGATGCCGATGTAGACGGCGATGGCGATCGACGCGAGGACGAGGACGATGTTGGCCAGCTGGAACAGCTTCGCCGACGCGACGAGCTTGCGCTCGAGAGTCTTGTTCAGCAGTTCCTGCAGCTTCGCGAAGGCGACGAGCGAACCCCAGAACGAGATCGAGCCGATGATCGCGGCGAACAGTGAACCGACGATCATGACCACGGTCGGGTCGTCGTCCAACGTCGTGAAGCTGGTGGACTCGAGATATTCGGCCCACGCGATGAGTGCGACGGTGCCACCACCGACGCCGTTGAACAGCGCGACCAGCTGCGGCATTGCCGTCATCTTGGTCTTCAGTGCCGGCGGGACGCCGAGGATGATGCCGACGGCCAGACCGCCGATGATCAGACCCCAGTTCTCCGTGTCACGGATGTCGATGAGCACCGCGACGACCGCGATGAACATACCGACGGCGGCGATGTAGTTGCCGCGGACTGCGGTCTTCGGGCCCGTCAGACCCGACAGACCGTAGATGAACATCGCGAAGGCGATGATGTACAGGACCGAGACGAGGTAGCCCATCAGGCGTCAGCCCCCTTCTTCTGTGCAGCCGGGGAGTCCTTGCGCTGCTTGAACATCCCGAGCATGCGGTCGGTGACGACGAAGCCACCGACGACGTTCAGGGTGCCGAAGACCAGAGCGACGAACAGGATGATCTTGATGCCCCAGTGGGCATCACCGGGGAGATGACCGAGCACGACGAGAGCGCCGAGCACGACGATGCCGTGGATCGCGTTGGTGCCCGACATCAGCGGCGTGTGCAGCGTGTTCGGCACCTTGGAGATGACGGCGAAACCGACGAATCCGGCCAGGACCAGAATCGCGATGTTCGCGAGTAGTTCGTTGTACATCTAGGAGTTCTCCTTCGAACGCGTCACGCAGGCGGCCTCGAGGATCTCGTCGGAGAAGTCCGGGGCCAGGGCACCCGACTCGTCGAGGAGCAACTCGATCAGCGCGTACACGTTCTTCGAGTAGAGCTCGGAGGCATGCTCCGGCATCGTCGCGGGCAGGTTGAGCGGCGAGCAGATGGTGACGTCGTGCTTGACGACGGTCTGCCCCGGCTCGGTGAGTTCGCAGTTGCCGCCGGTCTCGCCGGCGAGGTCGACGATGACCGAACCCGGCTTCATCCCCTCGACCGCGGCGGCGGTCACCAGGCGCGGCGCCGGGCGGCCCGGCACGAGCGCTGTGGTGATGACGACGTCGAAGCCCTTGATGGCGTCTTCGAGCGCCTGCTGCTGCTGGGCCCGCTCGGCCTCGGTGAGCTCGCGTGCGTAGCCGCCCTCACCCGCGGCGTCGATGCCGAGGTCGAGCCACTGGGCACCGACCGACCGGACCTGGTCGGCGACCTCGGGACGCACGTCGTAACCGGTGGTGCGGCCACCGAGACGCTTCGCCGTGGCCAGCGCCTGCAGACCCGCGACGCCCACCCCGAGCACCAGCACGGTCGCCGGCTTCACGGTGCCGGCGGCGGTGGTGAGCATCGGGAAGAAGCGGGTGGATTCGCTCGCCGCGACCAGCACGGCCTTGTAGCCGGCGACGTTCGCCTGCGACGACAGGGCATCCATGACCTGCGCGCGGGAGATACGCGGAATGGCCTCGACGGCATACGCCTCGACTCCGGCCTGCGTGAGGGCGCCGATCTGGTTGTCTGCGTTGCGCGGGGCGAGGAAGCCGATCAGGCGCTGGCCGGACTTCAGGTGGGCGATCTCGGCGTCGCTCGGCGGAGCGACCTTGACGACGATGTCGGCGGACCAGGCGTCGCCGACGGTCGCGCCGGCTTCCTTGTAGGCCGCATCCGGAATCAGCGCGCCCTGGCCGGCACCGGACTCGACGACGACGTCGAGACCCTTGCCGATCAAGGAGGGCACGATCTTCGGCACGAGCGCGACCCGCCGTTCCCCGTCGTTCGTCTCACGAACCACGCCGACGGTCGGACGGCGGTGCGCTCCGCTCCCCGTGTTCGATCCTTCGGTACTCAATTCTTGACTCCTGCGTCGATGAAAGTGCGCGTCGTGCCGCGATCGGCGGCGAAAGATGCGTTATCGAAGGCCATGTGACGGCCTGTCATGCACTGAAAGGCTTAAGCAGACCTACCGTGCCCTCCCGTAACCTCGCAACCTGGTCAGATCATCTGAATCGAGTCCGAACAGCAAGACGGCGCAAGTTTGTGAGGCAGCTCACCTCACAAATGCCATTTTCCTCCGGTGAGCAAGACCGTGCAGGACGATCGGAATCGGTCCCGAAAACGGCCCGGGAGCGGCCCCCGATGCGAAAGAAGGCGGAGTGCAAACAGATTCGTTCCGTGTGTACCGAACGGCGGTGTGTACCGATTCAGAACACTTCGGAATCGATTCAGATACTCGGTCACCGGACCCGGCCTTTGCGCTCGTCCGGCAGCCCGCGTAGGGGGTGTCCGTGACACACGAACCTCGGAAGGACCCCGCGAACGACACGCCCGCCGACTTCACGGTCGACGACGACCCCGGCACGGCCGACCTCGGCGGCGACCCGGTCTGCTGGCTCCATCTCCTCTGCCCCGACTGCGGGGCGATGCTCACCTCCGAGGAGGAACCGTGCCCGCGATGCGGCAGGGAGCACCCGATCCCGGATCCCTCCTGACCCGAGCACCTAACCTGGCCCCATGAACGTGCCGGAACCCGTCCTCGACCTCGCCCGCTCGGCCCGCCGCGTCGCCGTCCTCACCGGCGCCGGGATGTCCGCCGAGAGCGGTGTCCCCACCTTCCGCGATGCGCAGACCGGACTGTGGGAGAACTTCGACGCCACTGCCCTCGCCACACCAGCGGCGTGGGCGGACGATCCCGCGACGGTCTGGGCCTGGTATCAGTGGCGGGTCGCGCTCGTCCGGCGTGTACAGCCCAATGCCGGACACCGGGCCCTCACCGACTGGGCACGGGCGGCCCACGTGCAGATCGTGACGCAGAACGTCGACGACCTCCACGAGCGGGCCGGAAGCCACGAGGTCACCCATCTGCACGGGAGCCTGTTCGCCCCGCGGTGCAGCCGGTGCGAGCGTGCCGTCGACCTCCCCGATCCGCCGGAGGATCCCGTCGCCCGTCTCGATCCGCCGTCGTGCCCCGCATGCGGAGGCGACGGCCGGCCGGGCGTCGTGTGGTTCGGCGAGATGCTGCCGCAGGACCCGTGGGAGACCGCGACCGAGTCCCTGCGGGAGGCCGACCTGCTGCTGGTCGTCGGCACCTCGGGCGTCGTCTACCCGGCGGCCGGCCTGCCGTCGCTCGCGCGCAGTCACGGCGTGCCGGTGGTACAGATCGATCCGCGCGAGACCGATCTGAGCGATCAGGTCGACCACGCCTGGCGCACCACGGCCGCCGTGGGTCTTCCCGCCCTCGTCGACGCGCTGAGGATCGGGACCGACACACCGCGTTAAGGTGACCCGGTGAGTTCCTGTGTGTTCTGCGCCATAGCCGACGGCAGCGGTACGGCGACACGGGTGTACGAGGACGACGAGGTCGTGGCCTTCCTCGACATCCGGCCGATCGCGCGCGGGCACACCCTCGTGATCCCGCGCGTGCACGCCGCACGCCTCGAGGACCTCGATCCGGCGTCGGGCGCGGCCGTCTTCCGCGCCGGACAGCGGATCGCCCGGGCGATGACCCGTTCCGAACTCGCCACCGACGGAACCAATCTCGTCCTGAACGACGGACGGGCAGCCTTCCAGACCGTCTTCCACACCCACCTGCACGTCCTGCCCCGCTGGGGCGGCGACCGTGTCCGGATGGGTATCGGTCTGGTCCGCCGTCGACCCCACGACCCCGAGACCACCGCGGCGCTCATCCGCGCCGGTCTCGACCGTCTCACCGCCGAGGAGCACCAGTGACATCGCAGCCCGACACCACCCCCGGCACCTCCGCTGCCGAGTTTCCGATCGACACGATCCGGCCGCTGCTGCTCGAGCAGTTCGCCGTGATCGACGACCTGCTCTCGGGACCGACCGAGGACGAGTGGAACGCCGCCACCTGCCTGCCGGGATGGACCGTCAAGGACATCACCGCGCATCTCATCGGCACCGAGTCGATGCTCGCGGGCATCGAGGCTCCGCGCGTCGAACGCGACGTGCGCTCGTTCGACCACGTCCGCAACGACATCGCGGCCTTCAACGAGCTGTGGGTGGAGTCGCTGCGTCCCGTTCCCGGCCCGGACGTGCTCGAGCGCTACCGGGAGATCGTCGCCCTGCGCACGGAGCAACTCGGCGCGATGACCCAGGCGGACTTCGGGAAGCAGTCGAACACTCCCGTCGGGCCGGCGCCCTACGGACGCTTCATGCGGATCCGCGTGTTCGACTGCTGGCTCCACGAACTCGACATCTGCGACGCTCTCGGCAGGACGGGCAGCGAGGGCGGCCCGCGTGCCGAACTCGGATCCGCGGAGGTCTTCGGTGCGGTTCCGTTCATTGTGGGCAAGCGCGGCAAGGCCCCCGAGGGAGCACGCATCACGATCGAGCTCTCCGGTCCCCTCGCACGCACCGTCCACGTCGAGGTGCACGGACGGGCCACCGAGGTCCCGGCCCTCTCCGAACCGGCCACCACGACGATCGCGATGGACTCGGGACTGTTCGTTCGGCTCGCCGGAGGACGCGTGCGCGCCGAGGACCGAATCGACGAGATCACCCTCGGCGGCGACACCGAGGTCGGGCGCCGCATCGTCGACAACCTCGCGTTCACGATCTGACGTCGTGCGGCTGTTCCTGTCCTCCTACCGGTTCGGCGCCGACCCGGACACCTTCGTCCGTCTGGTGGCGCCGGGCCGGATCGCGGTGATCGCGAACGCCGCCGACGCGTGGCCGGCCTCCGCCCGCGCGGCGGCGGTCACGAGCGAGATGGGCCCGCTGCGGTCGCTCGGCTTCGCTCCGGAGGAGGTGGATCTGCGCGATCACCTCGACGATCCCGACTCGCTGCGGCAGCGACTGTCGGGCTTCACGTCCGTGTGGGTGCGCGGCGGCAACACCTTCGTCCTGCGAGCGCAATTGGCCCGCAGTGGAGGCGACGCCGTGCTCACGGATCTGGTGCGCAGCAACCGTCTCGTGTACGGGGGATACAGCGCCGGGGCCTGTGTCGCGACACCGTCGCTGCGCGGCATCGAGTTCTCCGACGACCCCGACGAGGTCGCCACGACCTGCGGTATCCCGGTGGTGTGGGACGGACTCGGCTGGGTCGAGCACGCGATCGTGCCGCACGCCGGCGACTCGCTGCTGGCCGACGACGGGATACAGCGGACCCTGCTGTACCTGCGCGAGCACGGCGTCGAGCACGTGGCGTTGACCGACGACGACGCGATCGTCGTCGACACTCCTCCAGAGCACGCCCCGAGTACGGTGACATCATGACGCAGAACATCGACGGCACCGAACCCCGGATCGAGCACGACGCCGACAAGGCCCGCTTCGCGCTCTATCTCGGCGACGACCTCGCGGCCTACGCCGACTACACGCAGCACGGCGACCTGCGGGACTTCGACCACACCGTCACCGACCCGCAGTTCCGCGGTAAGGGTCTCGCCGGGATCGTGGTGAAGCACGCCCTCGACGAGACCAAGAAGCGGGGACTGAAGATCGGTACGTCCTGCTCGTACGTCGAGAAGTTCGTCTCCGAACATCCCGAATACCGCAACTGATCCGTCACACCTGCACGTCGCGGCGGCGGAAACCCACGATCGCCGCTGCGACGAGCAGCACCGCCGCGACCGCCTGGATGATCAGCGGCATCGCCGTCGCATTCTCTGCGGGCACCAGCGGGATGTGCGAGAACGGCGACAGTGCGACGAGTTCGTCGGGTAGGTCGAGCATCTCGCCGAGCCACGCGACGAACACCGTCCACACCACCAGCACCCACACCAGCCCGGTCGCGCGCGGCACGCAGCCCAGCAGCGCGAACGCCACGGCGACGACGAGGATCGCCGCCGGCGCGTAGGCCAGGGACGCCGCGATCATCCGCAGCACCCACGCCCAGTCGCCCACCGCGAATGCGACCCCCAGTCCGGTCGCGGCGCCGGAGACGAGCAGCGCCACGACCATCTGGACGACGATCACACCGAGTGCCGCGGACAGCCATGCGCTGCGCCCGGTTCCGGTGATGATCACGAGACCGGACCGTCCGCCGTCCTCCTCGCTGCGCATTCGCACCACCGCGGACACACCGAAGGCGGTGGCGCCGAGGGCGAGGAACATCAGCATCATCCCGGCGAAGGAGGCGGTGAGGGCGTCGGGATCCACGCCGACCATGTCCAGCACCTGAGGCATCTCGTCGATGAGATCCTCCACGGAACTGGCGAGGGCGCCCATCGCGACACCGAACAGCACCAGTCCCGTCAGCCATCCCACGAACGCTCCGCGCAGCAGGCGCCGGATCAACCCCACCGGACCGAGCAACGCGGAATCGGCCTCGGCGGGGCCTGGTTTCGGCGCCCGTAGACCGGCTCCGAGGTCGCGGCGCCGCGACAGCGCAACGGCGACGGTGAGCAGCACGACCGTCGTGGCGACGGACAACAGCAGCGGCCACCACCGCTCGTCGACGTAGAGCCGGGTCTGCTGGGCCCAGGCGATCGGCGAGAGCCACGACAGCCACGACCCGGTGGCCTCGATGATGTCGCCGGCTCCGCGGACGAAGAAGGCCGCGGCGAGCACTGCGAGCGCGGTGCCCGTGGCCGAGCGGGAGTGCTCACCGAACTGGGCGGTCACCGCGGCGACTGCGCCGAAGAGCACCCCGGTGACGGCGGAGGCCACACCGAAGGCGATCGAGCCGACGACATCGAGCCCGCCGGCGATGAGCGCGACGGTGATGCCGGTACCCACCACGAGATTCGCGACCGAGACCAACAGCAGGGCGGCCGCCGGCGGGGCGTAGGCCCCGACGGGCAGAGCCCGCAGGAGTTCGAGCCGGCCGGATTCCTCCTGCGCTCGGGTATGCCTGACGACGAGCAGGATGCTCATGATCGCCGTCGCGACGAAGACGGTCAGACTCAGCTCGTTCGCAGTCATCGCCCCGAGCGTGTAGTTGTCGATCCCGTAGGCCGGTCCCGTCATGAGCACGGCTGCCGGATTCTCCAGCAGGGCCGCGCGGGCCTGCCGGGAGGCCTCGTCGGGATAGACCGCGGCCAGGCTGAGGACGGTCGACCACACCGTGAGGGCGAGCGCGAGGGTCCAGACGGTGATCCGCACGCGGTCCAACCGCAGGTAGAACCGCAGCAGTGTGCCGAGCCCGGTGAACGGTGCCGCGGACGTCGCGGAGGTACCGCTCGGGGTCGGCACTGCTGTCGGTGTCGTCGTGGTCATCATGAGGACACCTCCTCCACGGCACCGGCACCGGCACCGTTCCCGTCACCGGTGTCGAAGGTGTCGCCGTAGTGCCGCATGAACAGCTCTTCGAGTGACGGGGGTGTGATGGTGAGGTTCTCGACGCCGAGTCCGGCGAGTTCCTGCAGGACCGGTGCGAGGGCGGTGTTGTCGACGTCGAACGCGAGCCTGCCGTCGTCGGTGGAGAGGTCGTGGACTCCGGAGAGCCCGGCCAGTCGCTCGGCAGGGGCGGTGGTCGTGGCCCGCACGGACGAGCGGGTCAGGTGCCGCAGTTGTGCGAGGGTGCCGGTCTCGACGTCGCGTCCGGCCCGGATGATCGTCACCGTGTCGCAGAGCTTCTCGACCTCGGCGAGGATGTGGCTGGACAGCAGCACGGTCGCGCCGCAGTCGCGGAGCCTTCGCACCTCGTCGGTGAAGACCGCCTCCATGAGCGGGTCGAGACCCGAAGTGGGTTCGTCGAGCAGGTAGAGCTCGGCGTCCGATGCGAGGGCGGCGACGAGTGCGACCTTCTGCCGGTTGCCCTTCGAGTAGGTGCGGGCCTTCTTCGTCGGGTCGAGTTCGAACCGTTCGAGGAGTTCGGCGCGACGACGCGTGCGCGCCTCTCCCCCGCGGATGCGGGTGAGGACGTCGATGATCTCGCCCCCGGTGAGGGTGGGCCACAGATTCGTGTCGCCGGGCACGTACGCGAGTCGGCGGTGGATCGCGACGGCGTCGGTCCACGGGTCGAATCCGAGGACACGGGCGGTGCCGGAATCGGCACGCAGCATTCCGAGCAGCACGCGGATCGCCGTGGACTTGCCGGCGCCGTTCGGTCCGAGGAATCCCGCGACGGTGCCGCGTTCGACGGTCATCGAGAACCCGTCGAGAGCTCTGGTGGTTCCGAATGTCTTGACGATGTCGCGGATTTCGATAAGAGGGGTGTCCATCTTTCCTCCGTCAGGAGTCGGGGGGTGCCTCACGCGCTGCCAGACAGGCGTCGAGAAGGGTCGAGTCCGTCAGCAACGGCTCGGTGTAGAGCTCGAGCATCGGCAGCGCGAGGCGTTCGGTGTAGGCGCGCAGCCTGGCAGGAAAGGTTTCGAGGTCGAGGTATTCGTCGGGACCGGGAAGGTCCATGAGCACGGCGCCGACGCTGAACGCGATGAGGGCACGTGCTCGTTCGGAGGGGAACCGGCTGGGCCGCACGGTTCCGGCGGCCACAGCCTCCTCGAGATAGGCCTCGGTGTCGGCGACGAGCCGGTCGAGGAAGTCGGCGGCGGGGGCGCCGCCGGTCCGGAGGGTGCGGAAGAGGTAGGCGACCGTGGTCGCGTAGTTCTCGATGTGTTCCATCTGGTCGTTCAGCGCGGCCGGTCCGACCTTCGGGTCGAGGACGGCACTCTTCGCCTGCCGGATCCCGTCGAGCACGTACCGGTCGCAGTGTTCCTTCAATCCGGCGCGGGATCCGAAATGGTGCACGATCAGCGAGGCGCTGACGCCGCACTCGGCGGCGATGGTCCGCAGCGGCACGCCGACCCCGTACGCGGCGATGCACCGGATGGCAGCGTCGCGGATCCGTGCACGGGTGGTGAGGTCGTCACCGGCGGCGGTTGAATGCACGTTTCAAGGATTGCACACGTGTTCAACCCGGTCAACGCACCGTATGTGTCATCTCACGGCATGTGCCATCGGAGCACGTGCCGCACCGGTGCGCGGGCGCGCTCAGGTGAAGGCCATGACCTCGGTACCCCAGACCCGGCGCATCTCGCCGTCCGGATCCGACTCGACCCTGTCCGTGGAGTCGATGAGCAGGGTCGAGCGTTCCTCCGCCTCGTACTGCGGCCAGTGCTTCGAACCGTCCAGTGCCGCCGGCACACCGTGGTGCGCGAACGCGAACCAGCGCCGCTGCACGCGACCGGAGACCTCACCGGCGGCCTTGCGGCCGCCGAGCCAGAAGGACGGATCCCGGCCGAGAGTGCCGAAATTTCCGAAGACATATGGCAATTCGGTCGCGTGCCCGGCTCCGATCCGGGCGGCCTTGAGCATCGGGGTGGCGTGGTCGAAGCGGTACACCCAGGTCGGCGAATGCGCGCTGTGCGCTTCGGCGACCCACAGCACCGGCATGCGGAAACCGGCGTCGCGCGAGAGCGCCATCGCCCCGATGGGTTTGGGCAGGTCGGGATACGCCGCGACGATCTCGGCGAGTCGCTCGGCAGGCAGATCCGTCCGGTCGTCGGCCAACGCCGCCAACATAGCCTGCACCGCCGTGTCGTCGACGGGCATCAGCGGGGACTTCATGAAGCGGAAGATGGACGGCTCGTCCTTGTTCGAGCCGATGATCAGCGGGATCCGGTGCGACAGCCCCTTCTGGAAGGCCGCGACCGGATATTTCGGCACCAGGCCGCGGTCGACGACCGGTGTCATGGCGAGCGTCCCCGGCACCTTCGTCGGAGTCTCGGCGACGAGCACCTCCGACGCCTCGACCAGCGTGTCGGTCGACATCGTGAGTAGTTCGGCGGCCCGGGACGGCGACAGGTCGAGGATCTCGAGGAAGCGCTGCGCGACGGTCGCGGCACGGTCGCTGCCGTACACCGAGGTGGCGGGCGGCGACTGGGCGATCGCACGATGGAAGAGGCCCTTGGCCTTCGGGACCGTCATGAGCGTGGTGATCGACCCCGCACCCGACGATTCGCCGAAGAGCGTCACGCAGTCCGGATCGCCACCGAAGTCGGCGATGCAGTCGCGCACCCATTCGAGGGCGGCGATCTGGTCCCGGAGGCCGACGTTGGATTCGAAGGTGGTCCCGGGCGTGGAGAAGGACGACAGGTCGAGGAAGCCGAGCGCGCCGAGCCGGTAGTTGATCGTGACGATCACGACATCGCCGCTCTCGCACAGGTTTCGGCCGTCGTAGATCTTCTGACCGGAGTAACCGAGCACGTAGGCGCCACCGTGGATCCAGACCATGACGGGGCGTCGGCGTCCGTCGGGCGACGGCGCCCAGATGTTGAGCGAGAGACAGTCCTCGCTCAACGTCATCTCGGGGTCGATCCCGATCGGGCTCTGTCGGCTCTGCGGAGCTATCGGTCCGAACCGTGCGCCGTCGAGGACGCCGTCCCACGGTTCGGGCGGTAGCGGCGCTCGAAACCGCCGGGAACCGGTCGGGGCCGCGTACGGGATGCCCTTCCAGACGTAGACCTCGCCGTCGCGATACCCCCGGACCTCGCCGTACTTGCAGGCGACGGTGAGCGTGTCGTCGTCCATGTGACCTCCCACCCGAACCGGTACCGCCGTGCAGCACCGATCACTTCGTTCGTCGACCTACCGATTCAATGATGGTGGATGCCGGGCGGTTCGTCAGCCGGCCGCGGAGAGAGGCGCGGGGGCCACGCAGTCGACGAGGTCGATCACGAGTGCGTCGAGCACGTTGCGCAGGTCGCCGCGCGCCGAGTCGGCCAGCGCCGGGAAGACGGTGGCGAGCGCGATGGGCACGAGCGAGGCCTGTCCCAGCAGGATCCCCATGGCCGCATCGAGCTTGACGACCTCATCGTGCAAGCGGGCGTAGGTGGTGGTGTCCATGCCGTGCGCCACGGCGATCCGGTCGGGCTCGCATGCCGCGGCGTCCGCCACCATCCGGGGCAGGTCCGCCGCGGTGATCTCGTCGGCACTCATGCTTGCAACGTCGAATTTACGCAACATCTCGCCTTCGTTCGTCCCCCAGGAGCGACGCCGGGCCGCGCGCCGCAGTCGAAACATACAGTCAGTGTGGCCCGAAAAGTACGGGATGTGTAGAAGGTCCGGAAAACTTTTTGCACTGCCGGTACCTGACAGAAGGTACATCGCCGAGAACCCGCCTCCGCCCGGAATCGTCACTCTGAGACCAGGACCACAACGATTGCTCAGCAAACCCTCGCGACCTGGATGAACGGGCGTATCCTCGTAAATCCGAAGTTCGTGCAGCCACCCCGACCGGGTCCGACCACGACTCCGGGCAGACCGAGGAGGTGCCGGTCATGAGCGTCGCCCGCACCGAGTTGCTCCCTCTGCCCGCGCACCACGCGACCACGCGCGAGTTCGCGGGGGTGAGCACTCGGTCCCGTGCCTTGTCCTTCTCGGTGCGCCGTACCGTGCGGCCGTTCATCGAGGCATGGTCGTACGCCCCGACCCTCCCCTGGCCGGCGTCGGCGATAGACCACCTCGCGTTCCCTCTCGTGCCCGTGCCCGGCACACACCGCCGGCGAGTCGACCTACCGATGTGCCCGGCGGAACTGCTCTGGGCGCCGGGTGCCGCACCCCCGGCCGCTCAGGTCGATATGGACGGCACCGCCGCGCAGGTCGGTATGGACGGCACCGCCGTCCTGTACCTGCACGGCGGCGCGTTCCTGTGCTGCGGCCTCACCACGCACCGCCATCTGGTCTCCCGCATCTCCGCCACCACCGGCGCGCCGGTCCTGGCCGTCGGTTACCGCATGCTGCCCCGCCATCCGATCCGGCGCGCGGTCGAGGACGGCCTCGACGGATTGCGCTGGCTCGTGGCGCACGGCCACCCGGCCGAGCGTGTCGTGATCGCCGGGGATTCCGCCGGCGGCTTCCTCACCTTCGCCGTCGCCCACGAAGCCGTACGACTCGGCATCGGCCGCCCGGCCGGCACCGTCGCGCTGTCGCCGCTCACCGATCTCGACCCGCGGGGCAAACTCGACCATCCCAACTCGCACCGGTGTGCCGTCTTCCCGCGACGCGCCGTCGCTGTGCTGCCCACCCTCGTCGAACGCGCCGAACGCCTCGGCGGCGAAGGCGCCGAACCGGTCGCCTCCCCCGTCGATCTCGATCTGTCGGAGATGCCTCCCGCACTCATCCAGACCGGATCCGAGGAGATGACCTACGTCGACGCCGAGCTGATGGCCCGGCGACTGCAACTCGCCGGGGTCTCCGCCGAACTCCAGGTGTGGGAGAAACAGGTGCACGCCTTCCAGGCCGCGGCGGGGGTCGTCCCGGAGAGCGGCCGCGCGATCGCCGAGATCGGCCGCTTCGTGCGTGAACTGCGGTGAACCCGCTCCCCGGGTGCCGCTGCCCTCAGGCCCGGCCCGTGAACAGGTCGTTGCGGTCCTCACGGGCACCGGCTCGTCGTCCCCGACCCCATCCGACGACGGCGCGGTAGCGCCCGAGCGCACCGGACTCCGTGAGCGCATCGACGTCCCGGTGTGGCGAATCCTCGCTCACCGCAGCCGAATAGGGTGCGACGTAGAGAGCGTCGGCGGGGCAGTTGACCTCGCACATGAAGCAGGTCTGGCAGTCCTCCTGGTGCGCGACAACGGGAAGCCCGTCGGGTGCACGCTCGAAGACGTCGGTCGGGCACACCGCGATGCAGATGTCGCACGAGATGCACCGCTCCGCGACGATCACCTCGATCATCGGTTCGCTCCTCGTCGCACGAGGTGTCCTTCGGCACGGACGTCCACGCGGTCCAGACCGCTCGTCACGAGGCGGTACTGCAGGTCGGGGTCGGTGTCCGGGTGGTCGGTGCGCACGTGCATGCCCCTCGTCTCCGTACGCGCGAGGGCGGTGCGGCTCACCCACCGGGCGACGGCGAGGAGCGCGGCACCGGACCGGGCTCGTACCAGCTCCCGCCCTCGTCCGCCGAGCACGACGGGCGCCGCGGTCCACGCGTCGTCGAGTGCGGCGATGCTGTCCTCGAGACTGCGGGCCGTCCGCCGGAAACTACGTCGGAGCGGGAGCGTGTGCTCCTGCACCAGGCCGATGATCGCGCGGGTCGCGGCGCGGTCCGGGTCACCCTCGAGGCCGACCCCGCCGATCGGTCTCGCCACGTCCGGGACACCGCGGTTCCGGGCGAACTCTGCGGCGGCCGCCCCGGACCACGAACCGGACGACATCGCCCAGGCCCCGTTGTGACTGCCTCCACCGCTGCGGCCCCCGGTGATCAGCTCGCGCGTGGCGACGTCGCCGGCGGCGAACAGACCAGGGACCGTCGTGCTGCAGTCCGTCCCGATGATCCGTAGGCCACCGGTACCGCGCACCGTTCCCTCGAGGACCGCCCGCACCGGGTACATCTCGGTGAACGGGTCGATCCCGGCCTTGTCCAGAGGCAGGAAGTAGTTGGGCTGGGAACGACGCATCGCTTCGCGGTGGTCGGGATGTGCCCGGTCGAGACGGGCGTGGACCGGGATACCGTCGAGCAGGTACCGCATGGCGGTCGCGCGGTCGTCGCCGAGCCGCACACGGGCGTCGTCGTAGAACGTCGCGAACTGCATGAACAGTCCCTTCGTGTGCCCACTCCAGGAAGGCGCGAGCGCGTAGGCCGAGGAGAACTCCATCCCGGAGAACTCGGCACCGGCCTCGGCGGCCATGAGGTGACCGTCGCCGGTGTCGACGTCGGTACCGAAGCTGCCGGAGAGGAAGGCACAGCCTCCCGTGGCGAGGACGACCGCACCGGCACGCGCCGTCCACGGCTCGTACCCCTGCCGGCGGTGGACACCGGTCGCGCCGGCCACCGCACCGTCGGTGTCGACGAGCAGCTGCAGGGCGGGCGACTGATCCAGGATGCGCACGCCGGCGCGGTGGACGAGGCGGCGCATCCGCCGCATGTACTCGGGTCCCTGCAAGCTGCTGCCCCGGCGACGTCCGGTCTCCGGGTCCACGCCGAAGGGATAACGGCCGTGGACGGCGAGGTCGTCGACGCGTCGATAGGTCTCGTCGAGCACCCGGTGCATCCAGGCGGGATCGGAGAGCAGTCCCCCTTCGATGTGGCGGCGGTCGACGGCCGCGGCGCGCTCGGGTCCGGGCGGCAGGTACCAGAGGTTGTTGCCGCCGGACGCGGTCGGGCCGCTCGTCCCGCAGTAGCCCTTGTCGGCGAGGACCACGCGACTCCCGGCCCGGGCGGCCGCGAACGCCGCCCAGGTACCGGCCGGTCCCCCGCCGAGCACGAGGACGTCGGTGTCGATCTCCGTCCCGTCGCTGACGGTCATATCGACACGCGGATCGCGTAGTCCGCCACGGCATCTGCGGTGCATTCGGCTACCCCGGCCGATATGGCGACGATCTCCACGAACGGATCTGCCGACTGTACTGCGGGGATGCGGGCCGGCAGCGTCCGGACGAGACGGATGATGGCGTCGATCATGCGTCGATGGTCGACCATCTCCGGACGGATCGACACGGTTTCGCTCGCCGGGATCGGAACACTCCGGCGGGCCGTCGGCGGCCGAGAACCGTGCGCTCGCGCGGGCCGCCGGCGACCGCGCACCGTGCGCTCCGGCGAGCTGTCGCTCGTGCGACCGAGCGGAGGAATGCCTGTCGGTACCGGCGACTAGTCTTTCTCTCGGCTCGACCGCACAGAGAAGGGGGTCCGATCATGGCCGACGCGCAGACCCGGTTCGACCAGGACGTCGATGCGGCCTGGCGCGAGTTCCGCACGCGCCTGGCCGACCATGTCGCGGCCATGAGTGACGGCGACGGCCTGGTCCTCGAACCCTTCACCGACGAGGCCGGCGGCCCGGCGGGGCCGTGCGTGCAGTTCTACGCGTGGGGAGACCGGCTCGTCCGCTGCGAGGTCCCGTCCAACGCCCACCTCGCCCCCGACCGGCACCTCACGCCGGTCGACGAGCAGATGCTCCTCGAACTCGGGCTGAAGGCGCCCTCCCGCGGACCGGACGATCCGGAGGACGACGGATCCCCGGCGTTCTGGATCGATCGTCCGGGCAGCTGGGCCGATCAGCTCGCCGTCATCGCCGTGCGTGCCCTGCGCTCGGTGTGGGGCGTTCCCCATCCCCTCTTCCTGCGGGCCGAGACATTCGGGACGGAGCGCTCGGTCGCCGAGCTCACCTCGTTCCTCGTGCCCGAGACGCCGCAGGCCGGTCGCACGCAGGCCCCGGAGGTGCCGCTCGCGGTCGTCCCCAGCGGCGACGACCACGTGCGCGAACTGATCGAATCCACCCTGCACGAGCGGATCGACGATCTGCCCGCCTGGGACGAGGACGGCGATCTCGTCCTGCGGATCGCCGGGGTCCTGGTGTTCGTCGGTGTCGGCCCCGGAGGCGGCACCGTCGACCTGTTCGCACCGATCGTCCATTCCATCACCGGACGCACGCGGGCCGCCGAGATCTGCGTCGACCTCAACCGCCGGTGGCCGCACCTGAAGTTCGTGCTGGTCGACGACCGCCTCGCGATCGTCGACCACGTTCCGGCCGCGCCGTTCGCTCCGGCGCACCTGCTCGGATCGCTCGAGACCATCACTCGGTTCCTCGACACCGTCGACAGTTCGTTCGCCACCCATATCGGTGGCTCGCTGCTGCGCGATCAGGGATTCGACGGGGCGACGGGTGGTGCGGCCGATCCGCCCTGGGGCGACGTCTCGCAGTTACCCGACGCCGAGGACGATCTGCCGGTGGCCCTGCTCGCGGTGCGCGACTTCCATCTCGACGGCGCGACCGATGTCGCCGCGAGCACCGTCGCGGCGATCGGCGATCGCAATCCCGAGCAGTTGCGGCGGTTCCTCACCATCAGCACCGAACTGCAGGTGTGGTGGGACGGCGAGTCGCAGACCCGCGAGGCGGCGCTCAACACCGACGGTGCTCGCGAGGCACGGGCGCGGGCACTCGAATGGGAGGCGACGAGCCGCTCGCTCGCGGAGGCCCTGCAGTTCCTCGAACAGGGCGAGGGCACCGATTCGGCCGGCTCACGCGCGTCGAAGTCGAGCGCCGGCCGTGAGGCGGCGCCCGAGCAGCCCGCACTGTTCGACAACCCCGACGAACCGACTCTCTTCGACGGCTTCGGCGATTACTCCTGAGCCGATCCCGCCCGGGACACGGCGCGACGGAGCGCGTCGACCGCAGCGTTGTCGAGGCCGACGAGTACGACGGTCTCCACGCCCGTCTGTGTCTCCCGGATGGTGGTGACGGCCTGCAGGGCGGCGTCGTCGAGCGGCCAGCCGTAGATGCCGGCCGAGACGAGCGGGAACGACACCGTACGGGCACCGAGATCGTGCGCAACGAGCAGACTGTTGTGGTACGCCGAACGCAGGATCCCGGATCGGTCCTCGTGCGCCGACCACACCGGGCCCACGGTGTGGATCACCCATCGCGCCGGGAGACGCCCCGCGGTTGTCGCCACTGCACGGCCCGGTTCGAGTCCGTCGGGTAGCGAGGTCGCGCGGAGTTCGCGGCAGGCCGCGAGGATCTCCGGGCCTCCGGCCCGGTGGATCGCACCGTCCACTCCCCCGCCACCGAGCAGGGAGGAGTTCGCGGCGTTGACGATCGCATCCACCGCGATGGTGGTGATGTCGCCGTGCGCGATGTCGAGAGCGGTCACCCTGTCGACCATATGTTCCGCGCGCTGCCCCCGAGTCGTTTTGCTGGCATGATTCAGGACCGTGACGTCCTCGGCGAAGCTGCGCGAACTGGCCGGAAAGCACGGCATCACCACCACCTACACGGGATGGGGGGGACTCGACCACGATGTCTCCGACGAGACATTGCGGCGCGTACTCGCCGCGCTCGACGTCCCGGCCGGGACGGACGACGAGGTCGTGGCATCGCTCGCCGACTTCGACGACCGCCCGTGGCGCTGCATGCTCCCGCCCGCGCTCGTGGTCGTCGAGGGCGACGACCGGACGTTCCCGGTGCATGTGCCGCACGGCGACCCGGTGTCGGTGTGGGTCGTCGCCGAGGACGGGGCGGAGGTCGATGTCGAGCAGCTCGACGTGTGGGTGGACCCGCGTACGGTCGACGGCCGGCTCGTGGGCCGCGCGACCTTCGCCGTTCCGCGGCTGTCCCTCGGCTGGCATGTCGTGCACGCCCGCAGCAACGACATCGAGACCACCGCGGTCCTGGTCGTGACCCCGCGCCGGTTGTCGACCGCCGACCGACTGCTCGAGAAGAAGCGCTGGGGCCTTGCGGCCCAGATCTATTCGGTACGCAGCCGCAGGTCGTGGGGCATCGGTGATTTCGCCGACCTGGCCGATCTGGCGGCGATCACGGCCGGTTACGGCGGCGACTTCGTCCTGATCAACCCCGTGCACGCGGCCGAGCCCGTGCCCCCGCACGAACCGTCGCCCTATCTGCCGTCGTCGCGGCGTTTCGTCGACCCGCTGTACCTGCGGATCGAGGATATCCCGGAGGTGGCCTACCTCCCCGCGAAACACCGCAAGGAACTCGACGAGCACGCGCAGCGCGCGGCGAAGGCGAACCGGAAGGCGCGGCGTCTCGACCGGGACGCGACTTTCCGCGCGAAACTCGACGTCCTCGAGCGCGTGTACCGGGTGCCGCTCGGCCCGGCCCGCCGCGCACGGTACGAGGCGTTCTGCGCCGAGGGCGGGCAGGCGCTCGACGACTTCGCGCTGTGGTGCGCGCTGTACGAGAAGTTCGGCGACCGCGCCGACCGGTGGGCGTCACGCGCTCCGAGCCCCGACGACCCGAAGGTCACCCGGTTGCGCGAGCGACTGGCCTCGCGGATCGACTTCCACCGCCGGCTGCAGTGGTTGTGCGACGAGCAGCTCGCGAACGCTCAGGCTGCTTCGCTTGCAGCAGGTTCCGATATCGGAATCCTGCACGACCTCGCAGTGGGTGTCGGTCCGCACGGCGCCGACGCCTGGACGCTGGGCGACGCGCTGGCGTCGGGCGTCACGGTGGGCGCCCCCGCCGACGACTTCAACCGCAACGGCCAGAACTGGAATCAGCCGCCGTGGCGGCCGGATCGTCTCGCGGAGCTGGGATACATCCCCTTCCGCGATGTGGTGCGCTCGGCGTTGCGGCACGCGGGTGGTGTCCGGGCCGATCACATCCTGGGACTGTTCCGCACCTGGTGGGTACCGGAGGGGATGTCGCCCGCCGACGGCGCGTACGTCCGCAGCGACCACGAGGCACTCGTCGGCATCCTGGCGCTCGAGGCGCATCGCGCCGGCGCCGTGGTCGTTGGTGAGGACCTCGGAGTCTTCGAGGAGTGGGTGCAGGAGTATCTCGCCGAGCGGGGGATCGCCGGGACGTCGATCCTGTGGTTCGAACGCGACGAGGACTCCCCACGCGGGCCGGAAACCTACCGCACCCTGTGCCTGACCTCGGTGACCACACACGACCTCGCGCCCACCGCGGGATACCTTGCGGGCGAACACATCCGGCTGCGGTCGGAGCTCGGCCTGCTCGAAGGCGACCTCGACGCCGAACTCACCGATGCGGCGGCCGAACGCGACTCGGTTCTGGCGCTCGCGGTCGAACGGGGTCTGCTCGACGAAGGCGAGACCGACGTCGATCGCCAGGTCGAGGCGCTGCACCGGCTGATCGCGGCGAGTCCGTCTGCGCTGCTGGGCGTTTCGCTGGCAGATGTGACCGGCGAGCGTCGCAGCCAGAACCAGCCGGGCACCGTCGACGAGTATCCGAACTGGCGGGTTCCGCTCGCCGATGCCCGCGGCAAGGTCGTGCTCGTCGAGGATCTCGTCGACCACGACGGATTCGCGCGACTGGCCCGGGCAGTCTCCGGAGACACCTCCCCGGTGGAGTGACACCACACGAACACTGCGACCGCCGATCCGGATGCCGGATCGGCGGCCGCTGCTCGGGTACGCGCCCCTAACGCATCACTTCGCGTACAGAGCGTCGATCTCGTGGGCGAAATGCTCGGTGACAACGTTGCGCTTGATCTTCAGCGTCGGTGTGAGCTCACCGGACTCCTCGGTGAGATCGCGGTCGAGAATGGCGAACTTCTTGATCGCCTCGCTGTGCGAGACGAGGGTGTTGGCGTCGTCCACGATGGTCTGCATCGCGTCCCGCAGCGTGGCGTCGTGGCGCAGGTCCGCGATCGTCGCACCGCTGGGCTTGCCGTTCTCGGTCTTCCAGTTCTCGAAGACGTCCGGGTCGACGGTCACCAGAGCGGTGACGAAGCTGCGTCCGTCGCCGACGACGACGGCCTGGGAGACGAGGGTGTGCGACCGCATGCGGTCCTCGATCGGCCCGGGTGAGACGTTCTTGCCGCCGGCGGTGATGATGAGGTCCTTCTTGCGCCCGGTGATGGACAGGTAGCCGTCCTCGTCGAGCGAGCCGAGGTCGCCGGTGCGGAACCAGCCGTCGTGGAAGGCACCGGCAGTGGCCTCGTCGTTGCGCCAGTAGCCGTCGAAGACGACCATGCCGCGCAGCTCGATCTCGCCGTCATCCGCGATGCGCGCCGAGTTCCCGCCCATGGGACGCCCGACGGTGCCGATCTTCTGCGCGCCGGGCGTGTTCACGCTGTGTGCGGCCGTGGTCTCGGTGAGGCCGTAGCCCTCGTAGATCGGCACGCCGACGCCGCGGAAGAAGTGACCGAGACGGGCACTCAGGGCACCGCCGCCGGAGATCGCGTACCAGCACTCGTTGCCCATGGCCTCGCGCAGCTTGGAGTAGACCAGCTTGTCGGCGAGGGCGCGCTTGGCCTTCAACGTGAAGGTGGGGCCGCCGTGGTCGAGCGATTCGCTGTAGGCGATGGCGGTGCGCTCGGCGAAATCGAAGATCGCCGCTTTGACCGGTCCGCCGGCCGCCGCCTTGCCCGCTGCCGCGTCACGCACCTTCTCGAAGACGCGCGGCACACCGAGGATGATGTTCGGCGAGTACCGGGCAAACTGCGCGGAGACGGTCGAGAAGTCCGCCCAGTGAGCCTGCGCCGTGCCTGCTTCGAAGAGCGCGAGCGACACCGCGCGCGCCAGCACGTGCGCGAGGGGCAGGAAGGTCAGGCCGCGGTTGCCGGGCTTGGCGACGATACCGATGTCCGAGGTGAGGATGGACCGGACCTCGGCGAGGAAGTTGCGGTGGGTGAGCATGCAGCCCTTGGGTCGCCCGGTGGTTCCCGAGGTGTAGACGAGGGAAGCCAGGCCGCCGGAACGGATTCCGGCCAGACGCGTGGTGATCTCGGCGTCGTCGACCTCGGCACCATCGGCCGCAAGCGTGTTCACCGCGCCGTCCTCGATCTGCAGGATGCGACGGAGGGTGTCGGGCATGTCGACGAAGAGCTTCTCGTGCCGCGCGGTTTCGACGACAGCGAGGACGGCCCCGGAGTCCTGGAGGATCCAGCGAATCTGCTCGGTGGACGAGGAGTCGTAGATCGGTACCGACACCGCGCCGGCCGTCCAGATCGCGTAGTCGAACAGCGACCACTCGTAGCGGGTGGCCGAGAGCAGCGCGACACGATCGCCGGGCTGCACACCGTTGGCGATCAGGCCCTTTGCGACGGCCTTCACTTGGTCGGCGAACTGCTGCGCAGTGACCGCGACCCAGTCGTCACCCTGCGGCCGGGAGTACATCACGCGGTGCGGAGTCTTCTCCGCATGGGTGAACACCGTGTGGACGACCGATTCGTCGTCACCAATGGTGAACGGGGCCGGGGTCGAGTACTCACGCACTGCAATCTCCATCGTTCTGGTCGGGAGTCCGGTCGTCGGAATCGATTCCTGCGCGGAAGCGGCGCAGGAGATCCACGAAGCGTTCGAGTTCGTTCTCGTCCCAGCCCTCGAGGCCGGCGCGGACGTCGTCGAGACGACGCACGACCGCACCTTCGAGAACTGTCGCTCCGTGGTCGGTGAGCCGGAGCGGATGTCCGGCACGTGCCGGACCCGTCCCCGCCTCGACCCAGCCCGCATCGACGGCGTGACGCAGTTGGCGCGACACGGTCGAGCGGTGGACACCGAAGACCTCGGATATGTCGGTGGCGCGGCAGCCCGGATTTCGGGAGATGAAGCCGAGAAGCGAATGCTGGACCAGTGAGAGTCCGCTGTCCTGCGTTCGTGCTCCGGACGTCAGGAAGCGCACGAGAAGCACGAACTCCTCGTATACGCGGGCAACGCCGTCCGCAGACGGCCGCCGGGCCTGCCGATTGTGTTGCACAGGGCAACTATAAACGCGAGTGAGGCACGGCACGAATCCGCGCGGTGTCCTGCCGATTTCCGGCCTGCCTCTCCACAGCCCGTGCGCGCACCCGGTGAACTCGTCCGCCCCGCTCGGCGTTCACCGGGCTAGCCTGTCTGTCCGTACGGCGTCAGCACTCGGGAGAAGAGGTCGGATGGGCGAACACATCGGTCGCGACCTGTTCCGTCATCTCGTCGCCGACGAAGCGGACGAGTACCTCGCGGTGATGGACTGCTTCACCGACCTCCTGCTCGCCGATCTGTCCGCCGACGATATCGCGGTCTCGTGTGCGCGGCGCGGGGTGGCGCTCGACATCGCGGTCGTCGATGCCCGGTGCCGCAGCCTGGTCCGGTGGGGCAATCTCGCACTCACCAGCGGCGGAACCGACGGTGGCGGCTCCCACCGGCGGAGCGCTCCCGAGACCGCCTCGACCGAGGTCCGTGCCCGATACCGGCCGACACCGGCCGGGCTGCGGGTGCACCGCGAGACCGGCAGGCTTCTCTCCACCTCCGACGACGTGCGCGGCGTGGCACGCGTGTCGCTCCGTTGTGTCGCGGACGGGCTCGCCCGCATCGAGGAGCTGCTGGTGGACGACGGGAGCGTGCCCGACCGGGACGAGCTGGCCGCCCACGTCACCGCCCTGTTCGCGCACCACCGGATGTTCACCGACAGCGTCGCCGATTTCTATTCGCACCTCGCCGAGATCCTGAGCCGTCTCGAGCACTCCGGCCGTCCCGAACACTCATCCGATCGCGAACGCGCCGGGGCGGTCGACGATTACGCGGAGACCAAGAACCTGCTCCTCGACTACGTCGACGTCATCGGTTCGGACGTCGAGCGCCTCGCCCCTCTCGTCGCCGGCAGGCTCGACCAGATCAGGCCGCGTCTGGACTCCCTGCTCGCCGCGTTGCGCGAGTCCGGCCTGCCGAACACCGTGCCCGGGTCCCCCGGTCGCCGTCGCACCGACTGGGACGAACTGGCGCAGTGGTACGCCGAGGACGCCGGCCCGCGCCGCGTGCGCGAGGCAGCGGCGGAGGCGCTGAACCGGCTGCTCGTGCGCACTCGGCGGATCATGGCGAGCACGCCGGGCTTCTCGCACCGCGCAGATCTCCTGCGCCTGGCCCGGTGGTTCACCGAGTCCTCCGACGAGCAGGGCCACCGGTTGTTCGCCGCGACCTTCGGTGCCTTCCCGAGCCGGCACCTGCTGCTCGGCCCCGACGAGCCCGACCCGCGAGTGGGTGCAGGCACGTCGTGGTGGCGGGCCGATCCCGTCGTCGTGCCCGTGTCGTTGCGCGAACGCGGCGACCACACGTCCCTCGGGGCCGTCGGCCGACTCCCCGATTCGATGCCCGGCCGGGTCCGGGCCGACGAACTCGCCCGGCGAGAGTCGCGCCGCCGCTCCGACGCCGTCGCCGAACTGAGTGCGGCGGGCGACCTGCACGGAGCGGACCTGTCGGCGGAGGCGCGCGACGTCCTGCTCGACGTCCTCGCCGCCGCGCTCGCGGGCCACCTCACCACCGACGGTCCGGTGCAGGTGGACGATCCCGATCTCGGGTTGTCGCTGACGGCGGAGCCCGGCGCCGACACCGTGGTGCACTCCCCCGACGGCGATCTCACCGTGCACGGTTTCTCGTTGCGCACGTCGGTCACGGCATCGCTCGATCACAGTGCGGCGGCGCCATGAGCACCTCGTACGCGAGCACGGTGTCCGGGGACGTCTCCGGTCGGCGGGACGCGGCGCGGGCGCTGCTGCAACAGCCGATCGTCACCGCCGCGAGCGAACGGGAGACCTTCGACCTCGTTCGGCGCCACGCCCCGGCCCTGAAGTCGATGTTCGCCGACCGCCTCGGATACCGGCTCGTCGTCGAACCGACCTTCGCCCGTCTGATCAAGGCACCGCTCGGGCCCACCTCACCGCACCGGGCGCTCCGCCACGCCGACGGCACCGAGTTCGGCGCGATCACCTACGCGTGTCTCGCGCTGGTGTGCGCGGCACTGCTCGAACCCGGGACCGGCGAGAGGGTGTCCGTCGACGACCTGCTCGAGCAGGTGCGCGCCGATGCGCGCGAGAACGGGATCGTGTTCGGCGACCCGGTGTCCGAGGAGCGGAACCTCGCTGCGGCCCTGCGCGTCCTCGAGGAATGGGGCGTGATCGCCGAGTCCGGTCACGGGGACGAGGTGAGCGGCGACGAGGTGAGGGGCGACGGGCCGCATCTCGACGTCCACCGCGACCTGCTCTCCCAGCTGCTCGACACTCCCCTCCATGGGATGCCCGGTCCCGCAGCGGCACTCGCACGTCACGAGCACGAACCCGCCGCTCTCCGCCTGTACCGCAGGCTCGTCGAGGACCCGTTCGTCGCGCGCGACGAACTGGACGACGAGTCGGCGACGATCCTCGCCCGCGACCGGCACGAGCTCGCCCGGATGCTGGAGGGCGACTTCGGCCTCGTGCTCGAGGTGCGTGCCGAGGGCGCGCTCGCGTACGACCCGGCCGGCGTGCTCACCGACGAGGCGTTCCCGGGGTCGGGCACCCTGAAGCACGCCTGCCTGCTGCTCCTGGCCGAACTCACCGAACGGTTCGGCGACTCGGCGGCGACCACATTGCACGTCGACGCGCACATCCTCGACTCGGTTCTCGCCGATCTCGCCGCCGTGCGTTCCCGCACCTGGAAGAGCATCTACGTCCGCGATTTCGCGCTCCTGCGCCGGGACGTCGTGGCTCTGCTCTTCCGGCTCGGGCTGGCGCGACCGCACGAGAACGGACTCGAACTGACCGCACCCGCCGCCCGCTACCGCCCCGTCCCCGCCGAAAGCAAGTGTCGATGACCCACTCGTCCGACCCGTCCGCCCTCGACGAGAACTCTCCACCCCGTTTCCCGGATCGCTGGCGTCTCCACCGCGCCGGCATCGTGAACGTGTGGCACTACCTGGACGTCGAGTTCGTCCTGTCCGGTGGGCGGATGATCCTGCGCGGCACCAACGGATCGGGGAAGTCCCGCGCCCTCGAGATGTTGCTGCCCTTCCTGCTCGACGCCGACCGCAGGCGCATGGACGCGACGGGCGCCGCGAAGGTCGATCTCGACGAACTCATGCGTACCGGGGCCTCGGACACCACCGACCGTGTCGGCTATCTCTGGCTCGAACTGGCGCGCCCCAGCGGACATTTCACCGTCGGGGCGCAGGTCCGGCACCGCGCCGACGCCCGTCGCAGCGACGTGCACTTCTTCACGACACCTTTGCGTGTCGGCACCGAGTTGCACCTCGTCGATGACGCCCGCATCCCGCTCTCGCGGGAGCGACTCGCCGAACTCATCGGTGCCGACAACCTCACCCGTGATCCGGAGCGGCATCGCGAGACCGTGCGGAAGTCGGTGTTCGGCCTGCACGCGGAGACGGGACGCGAACGCTACGACGGCCTGCTGCAACTGCTGCACACTCTGCGCTCACCCGATGTCGGCCACCGCATCGACGAGGGACGCCTCCCTCAGATCCTGTCGGATGCGCTGCCACCTCTGACGGAGAACATGCTCGCCGAAGCGGGAGGTCGCCTCGACCTGCTCGGTGACACCCGTCAGGAACAGGTCCGTCTCGAAGCGGCGCACGCACACGTGCTGCGGTTCCACGAGGTGTACCGGCAGTACGCTGCGGATCTGCTGCGCGCCGGCGCCGAGACCGCGCGCGACCTCGCGCAGCGGGTCGTCGAGACGCGACGCGCACTCACCGTCGCGGAAGCCGAGGCGGCCGACCTCGACGCGCAGGCCGCCGCCGCGGACACCCGCCTGAAGGAGCGCCGCGACCAGGTCGCCGAACTCGACCGCGCGATCCGCGGACTCGAGACCCACGAGATGTTCCGGTCCGCGGACGATCTCGCGCAGCGCCAGCTCGCCGTCGATGCGCTCCGCCGCGCCGCCGAGCACGCAACCGCCGCCGCCGATCGCAGCCGCATGCAGGAACGGCGCCACACCGACCACGCGGCCCGCCTCCTCGACGAACTGACCTTCTCGGTCACGCGTGCCGCGAGACGGCTTGCGACGGTAGGTCGCGACCTGCTGTCGGTGGGTCTTCCGCACGACACCGCGCCGACCACGCTGCACTTCTCCGCCGACCGTCCACCCGCTGTGCTCGAGCCCGTGCGCACCGGCATCGACGATACCACCGAGCAGGTGGTGCGGCCGGTGGTCGCGACGGTCTCCCTCGACGCCGGGCACGTCGACGAGGTCCGGGACGCGATCCTGCGTGCCGCCGAGGCGACCCGTCGCCGGCGGGACCAAGCGGGTCGGCGACTGCTCGAGGCGCGTCGACTCGACGCCGCCGCGCATGCGGTCCGGGAAGCCGAGGCGGCGGCCGACCGCGCGGCCCGCGACGCCGAGCAGCGTGCCGTCGAGGCCGCCGAGACGGATGCCGGTGTCGGTGCGGCCGCCGCCGGTCTGCAGCACCGGTGGCGCGAGTGGATCACCGCCGACCGCACGACGGCTCTGCTGCCGGAACTCGATCGGGATCGGGTCATCCTGATGCGCCGACTGTCCACGCGACTCGACGCACTGATCGACTCGTCCCCCACCGACGCCGGGGACACGGACTCCGAGGACGTCGACGTCGATTCGGCACTCGCCGAGCTGGATTCGCTGCCCACGACCGCCGCTCGGTCCGCCCTGAGCGACCTCGCCGGCGCCCCGGCCGAGCGCGAGCGCCGCGAACGTGAGGCGCGGACCGCGCGCGAGGACCTCGTCCGCGAACAGGCGGCACTCGACGCGATCGGCGAGGGACCGGAACAGGCGCCCTGGCACGTGCGCACCGACGGTGTCCCCCTGTGGCGGGCGGTCGAGTTCGTCGACACCCTCGGGGACGACGATCGCGCCGGAATCGAGGCGGCGTTGCTCTCCGCGGGTTTCCTCACCGCCACGGTCGACGGCGAGGGCCGCTTGCGTGCGCTCGGCGGCCAGGTCCTCGTCTCGCCGCGCGGTGAACCACCGGCGCAGCCCCTGTCGACGGTCCTGCGTCCCGACCCCGAGGCCGACGTACCGCGCCCGGCGATCGAGGCGGTCCTCAACACGATCGGATTCGAGGACGCCACCGCGGTGGCCTCGGTCTCACGGGACGGCCGCTGGCACAACGGAGTTCTGCGCGGGCGCCACACCGCCGAGGCCCCGCGCAGCATCGGCAGTCCTGCCCGGGAGGCCGCAACCGCGGCACGTCGGGTGCGTCTCGACGAGATCCGCGCCGAACTCATCCGGATCGACCTGGCGGTGGAACAGCTGCGCGTCGACTATCCCGACGCGGCGCACCGGCGGGCGGAGATCGACGCACACCTGTCGACCGCGCCGACCTCACACGCTCTGCGCGCCGCGCTCGAACGACGTCGGCACGCGTACGCGCACGTGCGGTCCGCGGCGAACACCGCGGTGGAACTGCGCGAGCGGGCGACGACGCTGCGTGCTCGCTGGACCGCCGAGCTCGACGCACACCGCACAGCGTGCGAGCACTTCGGCGTGCCCGGCGATGTTCCGGAACTCGAGGCGCTGGTCGCCGGATGCGCCTCCGCAGAGACACTGTGCACCGAGCTGGCACGCGATCTCGGTGACGTCCTTGCTGCCCACGTCCGGTTCACGGATGCCGCCGAACGGTGCGTGCAGGCCACCTCCGAGCGGATCGACTCGGAGGAGATCGCCGAATCGTGCCGCTACGAATGGCACGCGAAGGCCGCGGTGGTCGCTGCCCAGACCGCCGCTGTCGACGTCGACGCCGCCGACCTGGCGCAGGAACTGCGTGACTCGGAGGCCGAACGGGCACGCGCCGACGAACAGTTCCGGCGCACGGTCGCCCATCGCGACCATCTCGGCCGTGCCGTCGCCGAGGTGCTGCAGCGATGTGCTGCCGCACGCGAACGGCTCGACCGCGACCGTCGCGAACTCGCCGCGGCCGCCGAACTGCTCGCCGCTCACCTGCAGCTGCCCGAACTACGCGGCGCACTCGAGGAGAATCCGGAGTCGGACTCCGCCTCTGCCCGGACGGTTCTGCCTCCCGTCCACCTCGAGGATCCGGATCACGTGCTCTCCGTGGCCCGCACCCTGCTGGCCACGTTGCCGCCACGCACGGGAGTCGACGAGAACGCGATGCTCGTCGCGCTGCAACAGTTCGACCGCGACCTCACGGCCCGGTTCGACATCGAGCACACGGTGACGCACGGCGCCCATCGCGTCCGGATCGCCGGGGCGGGTGACGACACCACGCCCGCGGGTCTCTCAGTCACCCTGACCCGGCAGGTCGAGGACGGCCGGCGGGCACTGTCGCAACGCGAACACGACGTGTTCACGGGATTCGTGCTCGGCGGTGTGGCCGACGAACTGCGCCGGCGGATCGAGCGGGCACGACAGGTGATCGCCGCGATGAACGACAGTCTCGCCGACAGCCGCACGACGCACGGGATCGGCGTGAGGATCGAGTGGCGCCCCGGTGGCGAGGACGCCGACGCGGCGCGGCTGACGCAGCTGCTCACCGCCACCGAGCGGTCACCCGAGGATGCGTCCGAACTGGTCGGGGTGCTGCGGCGCCGGGTGGAATCCGCCCACACCGCCGATCCGTCCGCCGGCTACGCGCAGCACCTGTCGCAGGCACTGGACTACCGGCGCTGGCACGAGGTCGAGGTGACCATCCTCGGCCCCGAACCGGACCGGGAGAGGCGGATCTCCGCGCGCGCCAAGATATCCCAGGGTGAGACCCGATTCGTGTCGTACGTGGCGCTGTTCGCGGCGGCGGACGGCTATCTCTCGGGCCTACCCGACACCAGCACCGCACTGCGGCTCGTGCTGCTCGACGACGCGTTCGCCAAGATCGACGACCCGACGATCGGTGAACTCATGGGTCTGCTCGTACGGCAGGATATCGACTTCGTCATGACCGGGCACGCACTGTGGGGTTGTGTGCCGGAGGTGCCCGAGCTCGACGTCTACGAGGTCCGGCGACTCGCCGACGGCGCGGCCGTGACGACCCGCGTGCACTGGGACGGGCGCGTCCGGCAACTCCGACCGCTCACCGAGCTGCAGACATGACAGTGGTGGGAGCGATACGTATCGCTCCCACCACTGTCGGTCCTTCGAAACCTGCCCGGATCAGGACACGCGGCGCAGCAGCGCGGCGAGTGCCTGTCCGCCACCGATGCACATGGTGACGACGCCGAGTTCGAGATCGCGACGGATCAGGTCCTTGGCGACGCGCAGCGTCAGGATCGCGCCGGTCGCGCCGACCGGGTGACCCAGGGCGATGGCACCGCCGTAGGGGTTGGTCTTCTCCGGGTCGAGCTTGGCGTCGCGCGCCACCGCCACGGCCTGCGAGGCGAAGGCCTCGTTGAGCTCGACGGTGTCGATGTCGGCCGGGGTCAGGCCGTTCTGCTCGAACAGCTTCACCAGGGCGAGGGTCGGGGCGTAGCCCATCAGCTCGGGCTCCATCGCCGAGGTGACGACCGACTCGAGCACGACAGAGGCACCGAGACCGCGTTCACGGGCGACCGACTCGCGGGCCAGGACGAGCGCGGCAGCGCCGTCGTTGATCCCGGAGGCATTACCGGCGGTGACGGTGCCGTCCTTGATGAACGCCGAGCGCAGCTTGCCGAGCACCTCGAGGGTGGTGTCGGGCTTGGGGTGCTCGTCCTCGGTGACGGTGACGGGCTTGCGGCCACCGATCTCGACCGAGGTGATCTCCTCGGCGAAGGCGGCCTTCGCAGCGTCGGTGGCGGCGCGGCGCTGCGATTCGAGGGCGAACTCATCCTGCTGCTCGCGGCTGACGCCGTACTCGCGGGCGACGTTCTCGGCCGTGACGCCCATGTGCAGTCCGCTGAACGGATCGGTGAGCATGCCGACGGTGCCGTCGACGAGCTCGCGGTTGCCGAGCTTGTAACCGTTGCGGGCACCGAAGTCGTAGAACGGCATGCGCGACATGCTCTCGTCGCCACCGGCGACGGTGATCTCCGCGGCACCCCAACGGATCTCCTGGGCTGCGGACCACACGGCCTGCAGACCCGAGCCGCACAGGCGGTTGACGGTGAGGGCCGGGGTGGAGACGGGAAGTCCGGCGGCGAGGGTGACGCGACGGGCGTTGTAGGCGTCGGCACCTACCTGTCCGATGCAACCCATGACAACCTCGTCGATGTCCTCACCTGCGACACCCGCGCGCTGCAGCGCCTCGCGGACCGCGGTGGCGCCGAGTTCGTGCGCGGGTACGTCCTTGAGTGCGCCGCCGAAGCTGCCGACGGGGGTGCGTGCGCCGTCGACGATGACGATGCGTTCCGGAGCGGTCATTTCTCGTCCAATCTGGTCGAACACCTGGGGTCCACGCGCCGGCACCGCCGAGCGCACAGATCTTCGGGAAGGCGTCCTCCCGAAGCGTCTGACTCGATGCTACGGCACCGAGTGCCGCACTTGCGAAGGTCCGAACACGAGTTGCAGGAACGGGAACGGAAACGCCATTCTACAATACGGACTGCGTTATTTTCACTCGTCGTCGACGGTGAACGGAGGACCCTCCGCGAGACGTTCCGCAGCCGCCGGTGTGCCCAGTTCACGGCGGTGGCGAGGGTGCTCCACGTAGAACTCGAGGAAACGGTACAACTGCACCGGATCGACGGCCAGATGCCGTGAGTCCACCTCGATCCGGGGCTCGGACGGCAGGCGCTCGAAGGGGAACACCCGACTCGTGCGCCGACGCGCCCACGCCGCCGACCCGTGCCCCTCGATCCAGATTTCCGGGAACCCCCGGTCGACCGCACGAAGACCCCGCACCGACACCCACGGCAGATAGGACTCCACGAACCAGCCGCGCAGCCTGATCCCGTCCGGCCCGAGAACCAGCGAACCGGCCCGGATGCGCCCGAGTGCCACCTCCACGAGGAAGGCCAGACACACCCCGGCGACGAGCGCCAGCACCAGCGCCACGAGAGGTAGACCCTCGTTCCCGACCACGATCTCCACGGCTGCGCCGAGCGAGAGGAACGTCCCGCACAGCACCATCGCGAGCAGCAGACCGAAGACAGGGCGACGGCCCGCGATCTCGGTACTGCCGCGATCGGCCGTCTCGACGTACCGGAACCGCGGTGTGCGGCTCGGAGGCCACGACGACGGTCGCCGGGCCCCAGATCCGGCAGGCCACCAGAAGGTGGCGCCGAAGGCCGCCGTCAGCAGCATCAGCACCGCCAGGATCGAATAGAAGCGGTCGGCGCCCACCGAATCGGTGCCCCACGCGCTCGCTCCGCGGGCCGCGGCGAAAATCGCCACGAGCACCGCCACACCGGCCGCTGCGTACACGTGCAGATTGCGCGTGCCGTGCTGCCATTCGCTCGGCGGTTCGATGTGGGATGTCGGTTCGGCACCGAAAGTCGGTTCGGCACCGGAAGTCGCAGCCTCCGTGCCGCGCCCACCCCACGGGACAACAGGTCGTCGCATCGGTCTCCCCTCCAGGTGTACCGAGGAGCCCCGACGTCCTCGGCCCTGCCGGTCGGCCGGAACGCTACCTCGAGCGGCGGACCCGATGCGGACCCTTCGGGTGCGACGTCACCGACGGGCACACGAGTTGGCACCGGTCGGTGTGACAATTAACATACCCCTCGGTCATCGGGGTGTTGAACCAGGTCACGGCCGTTTATGAAGGAACAGGACGCGCATGGGAGAATCTCGCGAGAATTTTTCCCTACGTGTCGGTAACACCTATAGGCGTGAGCACGACACAATCTGTGACGATTCAGACGAGACCGGAGGAGTCTGCATGACTGTCCAGCTTGATTCGCCTGGCCTTGCGTCCGTCGGCGAAGCTTCGTCGGCCGAGGCAGAGCTCGGGGAGCTGTTCGAGCAGATCAAGGAGCTCGACGCTCAGCTGCTCGCGGTGATCAAGCGGCGTTCGGAGCTCGTTCAGCGCGCCGGAGCATCCGCGAAGGGCACCGACGCGAGCCGCGAAGCACAGGCCGAGGAAATGGCCGTCATGGGACGCTTCGCCGAACTCGGCACCGACGGCAGCACGCTCGCGATGACGCTGCTGCGCCTCGGCCGCACCCGCAAGGCCTGAGACCTACCACCGACGGCCCCCGCACCACATGGTGCGGGGGCCGTCGCCGTAGCCGTCCACCGCTTCGCATCACGCCGGTCGCAAATGTGGCCGCCCGCTCCCCTGTCGGCATACCGTCGGGACATCCCCGAAGAACGGACAAGGGCAGCATGGATCTCGGACTCACTGCGAAGAGGGCCATCGTCACCGGCGGTAGCCGCGGCATCGGCTACGCCATCGCGCGGGCACTGGCCACCGAAGGTGCCGACGTGGTGATCGCGGCCCGTACCGCGGCCGATCTCGACATCGCGGCGAAGACCCTCTCGGAGGAGACCGGGCGACGAATCGTTCCCGTGCCCACCGACACCAGCGACCAGGCCTCGGTCGACGCACTCGTCGCGCGGGCCGTCGCCGAACTCGGTGGCGTCGACATCCTCGTCAACTCCGCCGCCACACCCTGGACCGCCGACAAGCCGACGAGTTTCGCCGCGACCACCGACGACATCGTGCGCAACGAAGTCGAGATCAAGATCCTCGGCTGTCTGCGCACCGCACGCGCCGTCGCCCCCTACCTGATCGAGCAGGGCTGGGGCCGGATCATCAACATCAGCGGGCTCGGCGCGCGCAGCGCGAACTCCATCGCCCAGACAGTCCGGAACGTCAGCGTTGCAGCCGTGACGAAGAACCTCGCCGACGAACTCGGCCCGCACGGCATCAACGTCACCGTGGTCCACCCCGGCCGCACCCGCACCGAACGGCTGGCGGCGCGACTGGCCGAGGAGTCCGCCGAGACGGGCACGCCGATAGCCGAACTGGAACAGCAGATCGCGAAGAACTCCGTGAACCGCCTCATCGACGCGAGCGAGGTCGCCCACGTCGTCGCGTTCCTCGCGAGCCCGCGCAGCATCGGCATCACCGGCGATGCGATCGCCGTGGGCGGCGGCGTACCCGGCGCGGTCTACTACTGACCGGTCCGACGAAACGATACGGCACCGCCGTCAGCGCAAGATTCGACGGCACCGCCGTCAGCGCAAGATCGTTTTGATCTCCAGGAACTCCTCGAGCCCGAAGACACCGGCCTCGCGTCCGATACCCGACTGCTTGTAACCACCGAAAGGTGCGTCGGTGTTGAAGGCGCCGCCGTTGATGTAGACCTGACCGGTGCGCATACGGCGGGCCACGGCCTCCGCTCGCGCTGGGTCGGCCGACCAGACCCCACCGGACAGGCCGTACTCGCTGTCGTTGGCAATGCGCACCGCATCGTCCTCGTCCTGGTATCCGATGATCGACAGCACCGGCCCGAAGATCTCCTCGCGGGCGATCGTCATCTCCGGCGCGACGTTCGTGAACACGGTCGGGCCGACGAAGTAGCCGGTGGTGAACTCGGTTTCGCGTCCGTCGAGCACCAGTTCGGCCCCCTCCTCGACGCCCTTGTCGATGTACGCCTTCACGCGTGCCTGCTGCGTGCCGCTGACGAGCGGGCCCAGCTTCGACGACGGATCGTCGGGCAGCCCGAGGGTGTAGGCCCGCGCGACCTGCTCGGCGACGGCGGTGGCCTCCTGCAGACGGTCGGCGGGGACGAGCATGCGGGTCAGGGCGGTGCAGGTCTGGCCGGAGTTGAGGAAGCACTTGCCGACACCCTCGGTGACGGCGGCGGTGAGGTCGGCATCGTCGAGGATGATGTTGGCCGACTTGCCGCCGAGTTCGAGCGCGACCTTCTTCACCGTCTCCGCAGCGACGACCGAGACGCGCTTGCCGGCACGCGTCGAGCCCGTGAACGACACCATGTCGACGTCGGGGTGTGCGGCGATGGCCTCGCCGACGACCGGTCCGTAACCGCTGACGAGGTTGAACACGCCCGGCGGCAGGCCGGCCTCGTCGACGATGTCGACGAGCGCGTAGGTCACCAGCGGCGCGACCTCGGTGGGCTTGAGCACCACGGTGCACCCGGCGGCGAGCGCGGCGAACACCTTGAGCACCACCTGGTGCAGCGGGTAGTTCCACGGGGTGATCGCCCCGACGACCCCGATGGGTTCGCGTACGACCAGGGCGTTGCCGATCTCCTGGTCGTCGAAGTCGTACGTTCCGGCCAGCGACGCATAGGCGGCAATATTCTTCAGCGGCATCCCGACCTGGATGGCACGCGCGAAGTGAGCGGGCATCCCCATGTCCTGGGAGACGACGCTCGTGAGTTCGTCGGCACGCTCGTTCGCCAGCGAGGAGACCTTCTCCAGGTAGGCGGCGCGCGACGCACCACTGAGCGCGGACCAGGCCGGGAAGGCCGCCTTCGCTGCGGCGACCGCCCGATCGACATCGGAGGCGGCACCCTCGGCGACCGCGGCGACGACCTCTTCGGTCGTCGGGTTCACGACCTCGATGCGGCCGGCGCCGTCGGAGTCCACCCACTGCCCGTCGATGTAGATCTTCGTGCGGTCGAGAATGTCGGTCATATCGCTCTCCCTGCTCGTAGTCCGGCCTGTCGACGCCGTTGGGCGCGAGCGTAGCGAAGACCCTCCCGCAATAAAGCGTTTACTCCCGGCGGGTTGTGATGTATCCCGCCGTCACCGGAGTTAACACGTGCGCTACACTTGCCATTGCTGCTCGCGCGCTCCACCGTCGCAACGCACGGCGCATTCGGACAAAGACGTCTGCATTCACACACATCGTCTCCGGCACATGTCTATGCACCTCAGGAGCTGCGCCTTCCCACGCGTTCCCCTTCTTCGCATCGTCACTGCCGGTCGACGTCGAATTCGATGCACCGAGGAGGACGTCCGTGACGCACGCCAGTGACACCGGCCTGTACGACAGCACGCTGGACAAGAGCAGTTGTGGTGTCGGTTTCATCACCCGCAAGGACGGCGTGCAGACCCACGACGTGCTCACCCGCGGTCACGAGGCCCTGTGCGTCGTGCCGCACCGCGGTGGCATGTCCGCCGAGGGTGTCGGCGACGGAGCCGGCATCAACGTGGACCTGTCGGTCGCCTTCTTCTCCGAGATCACCGGAAAACCATTGCAGGAAGGGCACTTCGGTGTCGGAAACTTCTTCCTCCCCACCGATCCCGCGGCGCATGCCGATGCCGAGGAACTCGTCTCGTCGGCACTCGCCGGAGCCGGGGTCACCGTGCTCACGATGCGCGACGTCCCCGTCGACGACAGCGTGTTGCGTCCTGCCGCAACGAAATACCAGCTGCCGATCCGTCAGTGGATCTTCACGCGGCCCGATGCGTGCGACTCCGTCGACGAGTTCGACCGACTGCTGCACGGCGTGCTCCTCGAGGTCGAGGCCCGCGCCTACACCGAGCCGGAACTGGGCGGGCTGTACCCGCTCTCGCTCAGTGCGCGCACGCAGGTTCTCAAGAACCGCTTGAACTCTCACGAGGTCATCCCGTACTTCCGCGATCTCACCGATCCGCGGCACGCGGTGCACACCCTGTTCTTCCACACCCGGTTCTCGACGAACACCGATCCGCATCCGACGATGGCGCAGCCGTTCCGCCTCATAGCGCACAACGGTGAGCTGAACACCGATCGCAAGAACCGGCTGTTCGAGGGCGCCCTCGCCCGCGCGATGGGCCGTGACATCATTCGCCCGCCGGGACAGTCCGACAGTTGCCGCTTCGACCAGACCCTGGCCTCGCGTATCGCCCACAACGAACTCGACCTCGTCACCGCCGTCGTGCAGATGATGCCGCCTGCCTGGGAGAACGACACCGAGCTGTCGCCACAGGTCCGCGCGATGCTCGAGTTCTTCTCCCTGTACGAGGAGAAGAACGACGGCCCCGCGGCGCTGGTCTTCGGCAACGGCACCGTCGTCGGCGCGCGCCTCGACCGCCTCGGCCTGCGTCCGCTGCGCACCGTGGAGACCGAAGAGTACCTCGCCGTCACCTCCGAGGCCGGCCAGTTCGACTTCGCGCCCGAGACCGTGCTGCGTCGCGGCCGCATCGAGGCCGGTGGCATGCTGTACTTCGATCACCGCACGCGCCGCTCCTACGGAGCTGATGAGGCGCTCGAACTTCTTGCTGCCCGGCAGAATTACGCGTCGCTCGTCGACGAGGCCCGCCGCAATCTCGATGCCCTGCCCGAGGTTCCCGCCGAGAAGGCCGGTTCCCCGCTGCGCTACAACGGCGATCTCGAGCGTTACCAGCGCTACGTGTCCTACAGCATCAACCAGGAATCCTTCCGGTTCATGCTCGACCCGATGCTCGCGTCGGGTCAGGAGCGCATCTCCGCGATGGGTTACGGCAACGCCATCAACGCGCTGTCGGATCAGGAAGGCGGTGTGGCCAAGTACTTCTCGCAGCGCTTCGCCCAGGTCACCAACCCGTCGCTGGACTCGATCCGCGAAGCGGACGGCATGACCCTGCGCGTCGCGCTCGGTGCTCGCCCCGGTAGCGGTGCTCCCGTCTCGTCCGCGACCCAGATCGTGGCGCCCACCCCGATCCTCACGCACCTCGACATGCTGCGTATCCGCGAGCAGTCCGACACCCCGGTGCGACGTTTCGAGATGCTGTACTCCCCCGTCTTCGACGACGCCAAGGCGAACGCGGCCGCGCTCGCCGCCGCGATCGACGGTACGGCAGAGGCCATTGCCGATTTCGCCCGCGAATCCGGTGGCATCGCCGTGCTCACCGACCGCCACGTCTCCACCGACCGCGCCGGACTGCCGATGGTGCTCACCGTCGCCGCGGTCAACCAGCGCCTGATCGACGAGGGATTGCGTCTGCGCGTGTCCGTCATCGTCGAATCCGGACAGCTGTTCTCGTCGCATCACATCGCCGCGACCCTCGGTTTCGGTGCCGCTGCGGTGTATCCGCTCACGGTGCAGATGCGCGCCGAGGAGAAGTTCGGCGACGATGCCGACGCCGCGTTCCTGAAGTTCCGCAAGGCGGCCGAGAAGTCGCTCATGAAGACGATGGGACGCGTCGGCCTGTGCACCGTCGAGTCGTACATCGGCGGTGAGTTCTTCGAGCCGAGCTATCTCGACACGAGTGACGAGGTGCTAGCGCGCTGGTTCCCGAACGTGAAGTCCCCGGTCGGCGGTGTCGGTTTCACCACCCTCGCGCAGGCCGTCGCCGACTGGCACCGTCGCGCTCTCACCGTGGAGACGGAGAAGGACGTCCCGCTGCTGGGTCTGTTCAAGGAGCGCGCCGAGGGCGCCGGTCACTCGTTCGGCACGACCGCCGTGCGCGGCTTCGTGGACATGACCGAGGAGCCCTTCGCGCTGCCCGTGGAGAAGGAGGCCGAGCCGGATCTGACCGACGCGCTGCGTCTGCTGCCGCTGCACCGGCTCTCCGACGCGCACGGTCTCGACGACGCGTCGTACCGCTACGGCGGCTTCCGCGCCCTGACACCCGCCGAGATCGATGCCTTCGAGATCACCCCGGGTTACCGCGCGTTCGCCCGCACGATGGCCGACGAGCGCACACAGCGTCCCGCGGCGCTGCGCGACGTGCTCGCCCTGCCCGCCGACGTCACCTACGCCGTCACCGCCGAGGACTTCACCAAGGAGATGGGCCGCTTCGCGCGGTTCGGCAACAACTCGATGCTCGTGCGCGGGATCTCCGCGGCGCGGGTCGGTGAGAGCGAATTCGTCCTGCGTCTGACCGGTCCGCTCGCAGACGACCACCGTCGTCCCGATGCGCTCGCGGCCTCGCTCGTCGCGCGCTTCGGTGACGGCATCGTCTCGCACCGTTGCTACGGCGACACCCTGACCGTGCACGCGATCGGTGACGCCGCGCGCTATCTCGAGCAGGTCCGCCAGGCCCCGCTGAGCGTGCGGCTCGACCGGGTGCAGCCGGCGCACGAGATCACCCCGGCGCTCGCGTCGGGTGCGATGAGCCATGGCGCGCTCAACTCCAACGCCCACGAGGCCGTCGCCCACGGCACCAACATGGTCGGCGGCATGTCGAACTGCGGTGAGGGCGGCGAGCACATCTCCCGCTACGGCACCATCCGCGGGTCGCGCATCAAGCAGTTCGCGTCCGGCCGCTTCGGTGTGTGGGCCGGTTATCTCGCCGATCCGATGCTCGAGGAGATCGAGATCAAGATCGCGCAGGGCGCGAAGCCCGGTGAGGGCGGCCAGTTGCCCGCCAAGAAGGTCACGGTGGAGATCGCCGCGGCGCGCGGTGCGACCCCGGGCGTCGAGCTGGTCTCGCCGCCGCCGCACCACGACACCTACTCCATCGAGGACCTCGCCCAGCTCATCCACGACGCCAAGGCGGCGCGGGTGCGGGTGATCGTCAAGCTCGTCTCCTCGGAGGGCATCGGCACGATCGCCGTGGGTGTCGCGAAGGCCGGCGCCGACGTCATCAACGTCGCCGGCAACACCGGCGGCACGGGTGCCGCCTCGGTGACCTCGCTGAAGTACGCGGGCCGGTCCGCGGAGATCGGTGTGGCCGAGGTCCACCAGGCCCTCACGGCCAACGGTCTGCGCGACAAGGTCGTGCTGCGCTGCTCGGGTGCGCACCAGACGGCGTCGGACGTCATCGTCTCCGCGCTGCTCGGCGCCGACAGCTTCGAGTTCGGCACCACCGCGCTGATGATGCTCGGCTGCGTCATGGCGAAGAACTGCAACGTCAAGTGCCCGGCAGGTCTGACCACGAATCCCGAAGTGTTCAACGGCGATCCGCGGGCGATGGCCCAGTACCTGCTCAACGTCGCGCACGAGACCCGAGAGCTGCTCGCCCGCCTGGGTCTGCGGTCGCTGCGCGACGCGCGTGGCCGCGCCGACCTGCTGCACCTGCTCGACCACCCGTCGAGCGTGGGCCGGCTGGACCTGCGGGCGATGCTCGCGGTGCTGCCCGAGGTGCACATCGACAATCCGGTCTACATGGAGAAGGACTACTCGCTCGACGAGGCGTGGGTGGCCCGGCTGCGCGAGGCCCTCGTCGATGCGAAGGAGCTCACCGTCTCGCTCGGCGACGGCGTGCAGCTGACGAACAACAACAAGAGCGTCGGCGCGCAGCTGGCGATCGACATCGAGCGCATGCTCAACCACGAGGATCTCGGCGCCCTGCCGGCCGTGCTCGACGACGAGCGCGGACGCCGCTGGCTACGCGACGGCACCGTCACCATCACCACCTCCGGTTCGGCGGGCCTGTCCTTCGGGGCGTTCTGCAACGACGGCATGCACATCGAGCACACCGGTACCGCCAACGACGGCGTCGGCAAGGGCCAGTGCGGCGGGCAGATCGTGCTGCACTCCCCCGGCGGCGGCAGCGACCGACGCGGCGGCAACGTGCTCATCGGCAACTTCGCGCTCTTCGGTGCGACCGGTGGTCGCCTGTTCGTCGAGGGTGAGGCCGGCGACCGCTTCGCGGTGCGCAACTCCGGCGCCACCGCCGTCGTCGAGGGTGTCGGCGAGTTCGCCTGCGAGTACATGACCAACGGCGCGGTGCTCAACATCGGCGAGTTCGGCAAGGGCTTCGGCAACGGCATGTCGGGCGGGTTCGTCTACCAGTACGACCCCGAGGGCCTGCTCCCCCGCAAGGCCAGCGCCGACTCGATCGTCCTCGGGTCGATCACCGGCGACGACCCGCAGGCCGCGATCCACAACGCCGCCGTGCTGCAGCTGCTGCACCTGCACGTCGAGGCGACCGGCTCGGTGAAGGCCCGCTTCCTGATCGACAACTGGCAGGTCGAGCAGCACCGCTTCGCGTACGGCATGCCGCGCGCGCTGCTGCAGTACCAGGACCTCGACGAGATCCTCGCCGCAGCGTCGCGCAAGGACCTCGCCGCCGAGGTCGCCACGGCGCTGGTCGCGCACCAGGTGCGCAAGTTCAAGGAGAACTACCGCTCGGGTGTTCCCGTCGCCGGTGGTGTCACCCCGGACGCGACCGACACCGAGGCCATGTACGCGCTGCTCAACAACTACACGGTGCTCGCCGCCGCGCAGGAGACGGCGCTGCAGAAGGTCCCCGGCGCCACCGACGTGTCGGATCCGGCGGTACAGAAGACCGCACGCAATCTGCTGCTCACCGAGGACTTCTTCCTCGTCGCGAAGCTCGAGCGCTACGCCCTCGCGGCGATCGCCGATCACACCGACGAGCAGCTCGCGGCGCTGGTCGCCGACAAGCGCCTGAACGACTACAAGCAGGCCCTGGACCTGCGCAACGTCCGCTCGGTCGATGCGCCGGGTACCTACGGCTGGATCCTCTTGCAGAGCCGCAAGAATCTCGACGCCGCAGGTCGCCTGCCCGGTTACGAGGAACTGTTCGCACGCAACGCCGTCCCGAACGTCCTCACCTCCACGATGGGAGTCTCCGCGTGACCACCACCGGCCCGTTCATTCCCCTCGACGCTCCGTTCACCGCCGATCAGCGGTCGTGGCTCTCCGGCTTCGTCGCCGGGATGCAGACCCGCCTGTTCTCCGGTGGTCCCGCCGCCGATGCCGGGACCGTCGGCTCGGCGCCTGCTCTGCACGTGCTCTACGGCTCGCAGACCGGCAATGCCGAAGCCGTCGCCGAGGACGCCGCGGCTGCAGCGCGCACCCAGGGCTTCGCGCCCGTCGTGTGCGCTCTCGACGACATGGACCTCGACCGGTTCGCCGGTCTGGGCCAGGTCCTGATCGTCACATCCACCTACGGCGAGGGCGAGATGCCCGACAACGCCGAGCTGTTCTGGGATGCGCTGTCGGCCGAGAGCGCGCCGCGCCTCGACGGCATGAACTTCGCGGTGCTCGCTCTCGGTGACACGGGGTACGACGGGTTCTGCCAGGCCGGCAAGCTCATCGACATGCGTCTCGAGCAGCTCGGTGCGCAGCGCATCGTGCCGCGGGTGGACTGCGACGTCGAGTTCGAGGAGCTCGCCGCGACGTGGATCGCGGAGACGCTGCCGCTCGTCGCGGCCGTCGAGGGCATCGTGGGCGATGGTGCTCCCGCTCCCGCGGCACCGGCGGCACCGGCCCGGGCGAAGCCGCAGTGGACCCGCAAGAATCCCTATCCGGCGGTGCTGACGTCGAACGTGCTCCTGTCCGGGGAGGACTCGGCCAAGGAGATTCGGCACTACGAGTTCGCGCTCGCCGATTCCGGTCTCGAATACGAAGCGGGCGACGCGCTGAACGTGGTGCCCGTCAACGACACCGAACTCGTGCACGCGATCCTCGGTCGGCTCGGTCTCGACGGCGCGACCGTCCCCGAGAGTCACGACGACACGCTCGAGCACCTCCTCACCTACAACTACGAGATCACCGCTCCGTCCGTCGATCTCCTCGAGGAGATCGAGAAACACACGGGTAACGAGGAACTCACCTATGTGCTGCGGCACAGCGACAAGGCCGCGCTCGACGAATGGTTGTGGGGCCGCGACATTCTCGACGTGCTCCTGCTCGATCCCGCGCCCGAGCTGTCGGCCGAGCAGTTCCTGGCGCTGCTGCGTCCGCTGCAGCACCGGGCGTACTCGATCTCGTCGAGTCCGAACGCGTGCGACGGTTCGGTGCACCTGACGGTCGCGGCGGTGCGCTACGGCACCGACGGCCGCGAGCGTCGCGGCGTGTGTTCGACCTTCCTCGCCGATCGTGTCGGTGAAGGCAAGGTCGGCATCTTCGTGTCGAAGAACAAGGCCTTCCGCGTGCCCGCCGACGACACCGCACCGATGATCATGGTCGGTCCGGGCACCGGCATCGCACCCTTCCGCGGCTTCCTGCAGGAACGTCGCGCACGGGGTGCGACGGGGAAGAACTGGCTGTTCTTCGGCGACCAGAAGCGCGGCTGCGACTACATCTACGAACAGGAGTTGGCCGAGTTCGCCGACTCGGGTGTGCTCACGCGCCTGGACCTCGCGTTCTCCCGCGATCAGGCCGAGAAGATCTACGTGCAGACCCGCATGAAGGAGCACGGCGCGGAACTGTTCGCGTGGCTCGAGGAGGGTGGACACTTCTACATCTGCGGCGACGCGTCGCGGATGGCGAAGGACGTCGACCGTGCGCTGCACGAGATCGTCGCCGAGCACGGCGGCATGAACGACGAGCAGGCCGCCGAGTACGTCACCACCCTCAAGCGCGAGAAGCGGTACGTGCGCGACGTGTACTGAGCAGGCCGGGGGTACGCACCGCCGCCGCGAGGCTCGCAACACCATCGGTCACCGGTGGCGTTGCGAGCCCCGAGCGCGTGTTGCGAACCTCCCCGGAGGCACCATCGGAATGCCTTAGACTGTGCTGCAGGTCACACGAGGGAGTAGCTCGATGCCCGATCGCTCCGCAGCACGCAGCCGGCAGGCACCGACCGCCGACAGTCCCGACCGGATCCGCAACGTTGCCCTGGTGGGGTGCAGCGGCTCCGGGAAAACCACCCTCACCGAATCCCTCGCCGTCGCAGCGGGCGCCGTCGGGCGCGCCGGGCGCGTGGCAGAGGGCACCACGGTGTCCGACTACGAGGGGATCGAGCAGCGCCACCGCAGGTCGGTGCAGCTGTCCGTCGTCCCCCTCGAATGGAACGACATCAAGATCAACCTGATCGACACGCCGGGACACCCCGACTTCGACGCCGAGGTCCGCGCAGCCCTGCACGCGGCCGACGCGGCGATCTTCGTCGTCTCCGCCACCGATCCCATCAGCGCAGCGACCCGCGCGCTCTGGCGCGAATGCGACGACGAGGCGATCCCCCGCGCGATCGTGGTGAACAAACTCGATGTCGCCCGGCACAGCTTCGACGACATGCTCACCGACTGTCACGTCGCCTTCGGATTGGGACCGGACACCCTGAGGGCCATGTTCTATCCCGTCTACGACGGCGACCGCCCGATCGGGTCGATGGGTCTGCTGACGGGCCGCAGCTACGGCGAACCCGGTCCGTGCCCGGTGTCCACCGAAGCGCGCGAGAGCCTCGTGGAGGCCATCTCCGGCCAGGACGACACGCTCATGGAGCGGTTCATCGCCGGCGAGCAACTCGACACGGCCTCCCTGCAGGAAGGACTCACCCGCGAGATCCTGGCGTGCACCCTGCACCCGGCCGTTCCCGCCGACGAGACGGGAATCGGTGCCGTCGAACTGCTCGAATTGATCACCACCGGATTCCCCGCACCGACGCAGCGCGGTCGTGGTGCACCGCCGTGCGATCCGGACGGTCCGCTCGCCGCACAGGTCGTGCGCGTGGCCGGCGACTCCTATGTCGGGCGGATCAGCCTGGTGCGCGTGTACTCCGGCACGCTGCGACCCGACACGATCGTCGCGCTGGCCGACGGCGACCGCGACAGCCGCGAACGCATTCCCGCCCTGACGAGCCCGTTCGGCAAGCAACAGCGCCCGGTCGGTGAAGCCGTGGCGGGAGACATCGCCTCCGTCGGGAAGCTCGCGACGGCACAACCCGGTGACGTCCTGTACGACCCCGACCATCCGGTCCCGCTCGACCGTTGGCCCACCCCGACTCCCCTGCTGCCCGTCGCGATCGACGCACACACCCGCACCGACGACGACAAGCTGTCCCAGGCCCTGTCGCGCCTCGCCTCCGAGGATCCCGCGCTGCGCGTCGAGCAGAATCCCGAGACCCATCAGCTCGTGCTGTGGTGCACGGGTGAAGCGCACGCCGAACTGGTCCTCGAACGGTTGCGCACCCGGCACGGTGTCCAGGTCGACACGGTCGAGCATCGGGTGCCGCTCGAGGAGACCTTCGCCGGCCCCGCGAAAGGCCACGGCAGGCTCGTCAAACAATCCGGCGGGCACGGTCAGTACGCGGTCGTCGACGTCGAGGTCGAACCACTGCCGGTGGGGAGCGGGGTGGTGTTCGCCGAGAAGGTGGTGGGCGGTGCGGTTCCGCGCCAGTTCATCCCGTCCGTGGAGAAGGGCGTGTACGCGCAGGCCGAGAAGGGCGTGACGACGGGATATCCGCTCGTCGACGTGCAAGTCACCCTGGTCGACGGCAAGGCCCACTCGGTGGATTCGTCCGACGCGGCCTTCCAGGCCGCCGCCGGGCTGGCCCTGCGGGATGCGGCCTCACACAGCACCGTTCGCGTACTCGAACCGGTCGCCGCCGTGCGGGTGATCGTGCCGGAGGAGTATCTCGGCGCGGTCCTCGGCGATCTGTCGGCCCGACGCGGACGGGTGCTCGGCACCGAATCCCCCGAGCCGGGTATCGCCCTGTTGCGCGCGGAGGTTCCCGAGCTCGAACTCGGCCGCTATCCGGTGGAACTGCGGGCCATCACGCAGGGCACCGCCGATTTCGCCCGCCAGTATCTGCGGCACGAACCGATGCCCGAGAATCTCGCGGCCCGCTACGGCGAGTCGGACTGACCGCTGCACCGCACGAGCAGCGTGTCAGCATGAACGCCATGAGCGTTCTGCTGTGCTTTCACGCACACCCCGACGACGAGGTGTTCCTCACCGGTGGCGTGATGCGCCGAGCCGCCGACGCCGGGCATCGCGTCGTCCTCGTCGTCGCCACCGACGGTGCCCGCGGCGAATATCCCGACGGTTTGCTCGCGCCCGGCGAATCCCTCGCCGCCCGCCGCACGAAGGAACTCGAGGAATCGGCCCGGGCGCTGGGTGCGGCGCGGGTGGTGCCCTTCGGCTACGGCGATTCGGGGATGGCCGGCACCGCCGGCAACCACGACCCGAATGCCTTCACCAACGCCGATCCGAGCGAGGTGGGAGCCAGACTGGCCGCCGTGATCGAGCAGGAACGCGCCGATGTCGTCACGATCTACGACGCGCACGGCGGCTACGGCCATCCCGATCACGTCCAGGTCCACCGGGCCGGGATCCATGCCGAACGGATCACCGGACACGACGCCGTCTACGAGGCATCGAGCAACCGGGACCACCTGATGCGGCTGCTCTCGGCGCTGCCGGACACCCCCGACGACGTGCGCCCACCGGACCTCGAGACGTTCGGCCTACCGGAATCGGAACTGACCACCGCGGTGGACGTGTCGACGGCGCTGGCCGCCAAACGCGCTGCCATGATCGGCTATGAGTCGCAGATCGGAGATTTCGGGCCGATGCTGAACATGCCCGAGGAACACCTGCGGGCCGCCTTCGGTGTCGAATGGTTCCGGCGCCGCGGTGTTCCGCCCGGGCTGCAGGAGACCGAGCTCCCGCTCTGACCCGAACGATCACGAGGAGAGAAGTGGAACAACGCATCGAGGTCTCGCGCAACATCGCCGCACCACCATCCGCGGTGTGGCGGGTGCTCACCGCGCTGGACGAGGCGCCCACCACCCTGCGTGCGGTGAAGGCCGTGGAACGACTGGACGGCACCGGCTACGAGGTGGGCACACGGTGGCGGGAGACCCGCGTGATGTTCGGGCAGTCGGCGACCGAGGAGATGCAGGTCGCCGAGGCGGATCCGGAGCGGCGCACCGTCGTCGTCGCCGAATCCCGCGGCGCCCGCTACCGGACCGTCTTCGATCTGACCCCCTCGGCGGGCGGCACGGATCTGTCCGTGGAGTTCTCCGGCGAGAGCGGACCCCTCGGCGCCTTCGCTCAGCTTGCGATGACCGTGTTCGCGCCGCTCGCGAAACGCGCGACCCGCAAGGCCCTCGAACAGGACCTCGCCGACATCGCCGCCGCAGCCGAGCGGGCGGGATGAGCTAGGCGGCGGGAACGGTCTCATCGAGCTTGCCGGTGGTGATCGGTGTGAGCAGAACCGTTGCCCGTTTGACCGTTCCGGCGCTCGGGTACCGCTCCCCTGCACCCTACGAACGAAGGACGGACGTCGATGGACAATGCCCCCAAGCACGGTTCGGGCCGCCCAGAGGACAACGACGACCTCACCGGGCAGAAGATCAAGCATCTCGTCGACAAGCTCGAGCAGAAGGTCGAGAAGGAACGCGAGGAGGAGGGTGCGCCCGGCAACGTCGCGGACCGGGTGAGGACGGAGAAGGTCGAGCCCGACGATCAGGCTCCCGAATGAGTCGGCCTCAGGCGTAGATCCGCCCGTAGAGATCGCAGATCTCCTCGGCCGTCGGGATCCTCGGGTTGTTGTTCGGGGATCCCGACGCCAGCGCCTGCTCGGCCATGACCGGGAGCCTCTCGTCCCAGGTCTGCTTGTCGATGCCGTACGACTTCGGTGTCGGCACCTCCACGTCGCGGCACAGTTCCTTCAGCGCGACGACCAGGTCTGCGGCGGCGGTCGCATCCGAGGCGTCCGTCGAGGCCGCGCCGAGCGCGCGGGCGCAGTCGGCATAGCGGGACTCGGCGGCATCCACCGAGAACTCGGTGCCCGCCGGGAACAGCATCGCGTTCGACAGTCCGTGCGCAACATGGAAGTGCGCCCCGATCGGACGGCTCATGCCGTGCACGAGCGCGACGCTGGAGTTGGAGAAGGCGATGCCCGCCTGCGTGGCGGCCAGCATCATCCGCTCGCGCGCCTCGGCGTCCTGCCCGTCCGCGTAGACGCGCCGCAGTACCTGTCCGATGGTGTCGATCGCGACGAGCGCGAGGCTGTCGGAGAACGGGTTCGCCTTCCTGCTGACATAGGCCTCGATGGCATGGGTGAGTGCATCCACGCCGGTGTCCGCCGTCAGGCGCGGGGGCATCGTCATGGTGAGCCGATAGTCGACGATCGCAGCGACCGGCAGGAAGGCCTGGCCCGTGCACAGCATCTTCTCGTCGGACTCGCTGTCGCTGATGATCGTGAACTGGGTTGCCTCCGAGCCGCTTCCCGCCGTGGTCGGCACGGCGATCACCGGTAGCGCCGGGCCGATGTTGTCGCGCGGCACCTTGTAGTCGCGCATGTGACCGCCCTTCCGGGCGAGCAGGCCGAGGGCCTTGGCCGTGTCCATCGGGCTTCCTCCACCGAACCCGATCACACAGTCGGCGTCGTGCTCGGCGACCGCTGCGGCACCCGCGTCGAGCGAGGCGGTGGTGGGGTCGGGAACGGTCTCGGCGAAGACTGCCGGCCGCAGTCCGGCGGCCTCGAGCTGCGCGACCATCCGATCCACCGCACCGGTGCCGACCAGGAATTTATCGGTCACCACCAGGGGCCGGGCGAGTCCGAGTCCGGCGACTACCTCACCGATCTCCCCGACGGCGCCCCCGCCGACGCGCATGATGCGTGGAAGTGCGATGGAAGCCACGTGCGATCCCTCCTCGAGTATCCGTCGGACGGGTCGTGTCTACCGCATCACAACCGCGAGTGGAGACATCCGGCGGATCTCGGGGAGTCTCAGCTCTGGACGACCCGTAGTACATCCCCGCCTGCCCCGGAGCCCTTCCGCGCAGTGAGCAGCCCGAGGCGCTCGAGGTCGTCCGCGCGGTAACCGGGCCATCCGTGCAGCATGCGACGCCACCGTTCCGGCACCGCGGACGCACCCCACCGGGCGCCGAGCAGTCCGCCCGCGATGGCCGCGACCGTGTCGGTGTCGTTGCCTGCGCGCACGGCCAGTTCGAGCGCCTCCGGCAGGTGTCCGGGGCCGTCGGTGCGGGCGTGCGTGATCGCCCACCACGCCGCCTGCAGGGCGTGGACGACCCAGCCGTTGTTGTCGAACACGCGCGGACTCGGCGCGGTCTCCGCCTCGTCCAGCAGCGCCGTCCACCGCTGTGCGGCGGGCTGGGACAGGCAGGACAGGGCGACCCGCACCCCGTCGAAGGTGCCATGGAGGACGGCGTGACGGATCGCGAACGACCACAGTCGGCATGCCTCGGATGCCTGCTCGTCCGCGTGGGTGAGGCTGCTGATCGCATGCGCCGTGGACAGGCACCGCTCGGCGTCGTCGAGGTAGGCGAGCCCAACGGGTGCGGTGCGCATGAGCGATCCGTTGCCACCGGTGCGTCCGGGGAGGCTGCGGGCGCGCGCCGTCATGGTGACGGCGGTGGGGCCCGCCTCGCGCAGGACGGCACGCGTCTGGTTGCCGATGTCCTTGGGGTTCGTGGCGTACCAGCGGAGGAACTGCGCCGCGACCGCGTCGAGTCCGGCGCTCTCACCGATGTCGACGCCGGTCGCCGAGACCTCGGCGATCGCGAGGGCCATGGAGGTGTCGTCGGTCCACTCACCGGGCGCGAACGGCCCGAGTCCGCCGCCGATCATGTCGATGGGCGTGGTGTCCGTCGGATACGTGAATTCGTATCCGGCCCCGAGTGCGTCGCCTGCTGCGGTGGCGAGCAGGACTCCGGCTGCCCGGTCGTTCTGTGCTGCGGTTGTTTCCATGAACCCCTCTATTCGATCAAGTTTGCGCTAAAGTTAGCGCATCAATGATTGAATGTCCATCATGGGCACACCGACCGACTCGACCGGCAGGTCGCTCACCGACTACCCGCGCCCCTCGGTGGCCGTGGACGTCGCCGTCCTCACCATCGACGAAGTACTGAAGGTTCTGGTCGTCGAACGTCCCGACGGCACCTTCGCCCTGCCGGGCACCTTCCTGCACCCCGGTGAGCGACTCGCCGAGGCCGCCGAACGCGCCCTGCGCGACAAGGCCGGACTCACGGGTGTCGACTTCCACCAGCTGGCCATGCTCGACGATCCCGAGCGCGACGACCGCGGGTGGGTGCTGTCGATGGCCCACGGCGCCGCGGTGCCGGTCGCCGAGATCCCCGCCGAGGCGTATCTCGTGCCGACCACCGAGACCTCCGACCTCGCCTTCGACCATGCCGAGATCGTCGACCTGGCCGTCGCCGACCTGCGACGCAGGTACTCCGCCGAGGTCGACCCCGGCAACTTCCTCGGCGAGCAGTTCACCGTGCTCGACCTGCGGCTGCTGTACGAGACCGTCTATGCCCGCAGCTATCCCAAGGACACCTTCCGCCGGCACCTGCTGCACGGCCTCGAACCCACCGGCGAACTGCACAGGGAGGGCACGGGCCGGCCCGCCGAGATCTACCGCCGGCGCGGCACTCCCCTGCCGTCGTCCACCGCCGCCTTCCTCCTGCAGTGAGAAATCAGGCCGTCGGCCTGCAATGAAGAATCAGGACGCCAGCGCGTGCGCGATCTCCGCGGCGACCGCGACGTTCCCGCGATAGACCGCGACATTCGTCTCGAGCGAGCGCCCCTCGGTGGCCCGGTGCATGTGTTCGAGCAGGAACGGGGTGATCGCCTTGCCGCGTGTCCCGGCCTCGGCTGCGGCGTGTTCGGCCTCGGCGAGCACGCGATCGTGCAGTTCCGGATCGATCTGAGCCTCGGCCGCCACCGGATTCCCGACGAGCACCGCCGCCCGCAGACCCAGCCCGTCCCGCGCCCGCGCCACCGCCGCGGCCTGCTCCGCCGACTCCACCTCGTCGACATCGCAGCCGCTGTCGCGCACATAGAAGCCGGGAAAACGCGTGGTCCGATAGCCGACCACGACCACCCCGAGCGTCTCGAGCCGTTCGAGTGTGGCAGGGATGTCGAGGACGGATTTGACGCCGCCGCTCACCACGAGGATCGGAAGTGTCGCCAGCGCAACGAGATCCGCGCTCTCGTCGAAGGTCGACGAAGCCCCCCGATGCACGCCGCCCAGGCCGCCGGTGGCGAATACGTCGATCCCGGCGCGATGCGCGAGCAGCGCCGTCGCCGACACCGTGGTCCCCCCGTGCAATCCCTTCGCCGCCGCGACCGGCAGGTCGCGGCTACCGAGCTTGACGACCGGGACGTCCTCGGCACCGAGCATGCGGATCTGCTGTTCCGACAAACCGACCGTCGGCGTGCCGTCGACAACCCCGATGGTCGCGGGCAGCACCCCGGAATCGCGCAGACATTTCTCGGCCTCGAGGGCGACCTCGACGTTGCGTGGCCGGGTGAGGCCGTGTGTGAAGATCGTCGATTCGAGCGCCACGACCGGCCGTCCGGCCGCGATCGCTTCGCGCACGTAGTCCGCGACGCGGATCGTTTCGCTCATACGACCGACGATAACGCGGCCTAACCGATCGACGCGGCCGTGCGACGTCCCATCTTCGCGAGGATCCGGGCCGTGCGGTCTGCGTCCTCGGGAACCGGCACCGCCGGAGCACAGACACCGTCCATGTAGAGCGCGTCGCCGAAACTGTCGGCGCCGGCCTCCATCCGGTCGAGTTCGGCGTCCGAGAAGGTCACATCGACCCCCGCGCTGCGTGCGATGTCCCAGCGATGCACGAGCATGTCCCAGAGGTAGAACTGTTCGAAGGTCGCACCCACCGTGGTCGGCCCGAAGTATCCGTCGTATGTCGTCGAGACGAACGAGTCGTCCGCGAGGATCTCGGCGATCCGTGCCGTGTGCGTCCTCCACGCCTCGACAGGACGGTCGGTCTCGGGCCGCTCCCCCATCTCGACGCCGCGTCCGGCGAAGAAGTCCCGCTGCGTGTCGATGACGTGGGCCAGGACGTCGCGCGCCGTCCACCCCTCACACGGCGACTGCGCATCCCAGTCGGTGCCGCGGAGCGACGAGATCACGTCGGTGAGCGGCTTGTCGGCCTCTGCGTGTCGCAGTGCTGTTGTATTCATGACTCGATACTGACGACCGGCGAGCGTGAGGTATTGATGAAACCCGACGGCGGCGACCCCCTCGGCGGTCACGACGACACCGACCGTGTCGGCGGTCGCGACGACATCGAACGTGCCCACCTGAAGGATCCGCACGACGCCTCGCACACCATCCACCGTTATCCCGCCGCTTCCGACCTCACGGATCTGATGCAGCGGTACTGGATTCCCGTGTGGTCGGTGCCGGCCGGGCGGGAGGCACCCCAGCGGGTGCTGCGCTATCCGGTCTGCCAACTGGTGGTTGCGCACGATTACGCGCGCTTCTACGGTGTCGAACACGGACTGTCCACGGTCACCCTCACCGGCGAGGGCTGGGCGGTCGGGTCCATGCTCAGCCCGGCGGCCGGGGCACTGATCACGGGCACCTCGCTCGCGGCGTTCACCGACCGGGCCGTCGACCTCACCGATGTCCTCGGCGATGCCGGCGCGCGTCTGATCACGCGGGTTCGGGAGGCGATGGCACACGGCCCGGACTCTCGCGAGTCGCACCGCGCCGCGACGGAGGCGTTCGACGACGTGCTGCGCGCCCATCTGCCGATCGATGAGGAGGGGCGACTGGTCAACCGGGTGGTGGCGTTCGTCGAGGAGAACTCCGACGTCCTGCGGGTCGAGCAGGTGCGCGCGGAGTTCGGTCTCGGCGAGCGCGCGCTGCAACGCCTCGTCCAGCGACGGATCGGGCTGACCCCGAAGTGGCTGATCCAGCGGCGGCGACTGCAGGAGGCCGCCGGTCGCCTGCGCGAGAAACCCGGTTCGTTGTCGGAGGTCGCCGCGGTCCTCGGTTACGCCGACCAGCCGCATTTCGTACGTGATTTCGCGAGGGTCATGGGCATGACGCCGGGCGCGTTCGCGGCTCGCTACGGCGGTGGATGATCGCCCTTGTCCGACAGGTCCGTCGGATTCGGGCGGGTGTACCACATAGTGGAAGGTCCTAAACCTGCGACGCTTCTCGATCAGGTGAATGTAACGAAGCGCACAGTGAAGACGACCTACCTGTCGAAGCACGAGAAGGAACGAAGGGGTTCACCGTGGGACACGACCGCCTACTTTTCATCGGACGTCCGGATGCGGACGAGGTCGCACACTGGAGCACTCTGCGCGAGCTCGCTCCTCAGCGAGGATGGAAGCCCACCCGGACGTTCGAGCCCGGCGAAGTCGCCTGGGCCGTCGCCGCCGGTAGCGCCTTCGAGCAGTCCGGACCGATCGCCGAGGTGATCCATTCGCTGCAGGAAGCTCATATTCCCTGCACCAGCGCACTCGACGCGATCCGCCACGCGTACTCGGCCTCGCGCCTGTCGGTCTAGTTCATAGGTGGGGGCCGCGTCTCGCCGTCGCGGTGCGACTACTCGGGCCCGTCGCGGTGCGACCACTCGGGCCCGTCGCGGTGCGGCCACCCGCTGTGCGTTCTATCCGAAGGGACTGACGTCGAGCCAGGACGCCAGGAACCCGGAGTCGCCGAAGACCTCCACGTCGGCTGCGCCCACAGCGCGCCGACGATAGAGCACCAACAGCAGTTCCGTCAGCGGGCCGCGTACCGCCACGGCACTCTTCTCGTGGGCATGCCGCCACGCGAAGTCCTCGCCGGACAGGTCCACGACCCATTCCGCCGACGTGTCCGTCGCGTGGAAATGCAGCGTCCGGTCGGGTCCGTGCAACGCGCGGTGCCGTTCGACATCGAGTCGTGGCCAGGTGACGACCGCCAGGTCGAGCCATTCGTCCACGCAGTCCACCGCAAGATCGTGGGCCGGCTCGAAGTCCGCTCCCAGTGCGAGTGCAGCGTCGGCGCGATGCACCACGGTCTCGTGGGCGAAGCGTCGGGCGAAGAACTCCGGGGTCTTCTTGCCACCCGGGATCGGTGTCCACACCCGCATGTTCGGACCGACCTCCCGCAACGCGGCCCCGAATTCGCGCGCTCCTTCCCGTAACCACGGAATCAGCTCGTCCGGATCCTCGTCGACGTAGTCCGCCAACTCCCGCATCGCGCGGTCGGTGCGCGGCATCGACCCTTCACCGCGGACCGCCTCGCTCGCCCAGCGGTGGCCGTAGCCGATGTGTCGGGCGAGCTGACCGAGGTTCCATCCCGGGCACGACGGCACCGGTGTGGTCATGTCCTGCCCGGCCAGTGAGTCCACCAGCAGTTCCGTCTGTTCGACGATCTCTCCGCAGTAACGCGCGTAGTCCAGCATGCCTACCCTTCGTACTCGGCCCGATACCCGCCCCGATTCTGCACGGTCGGCCGTAGGCTGGGCGCCATGCCGGCCGACGAGAGCGCACTCGAAGCCCTGTTCCCTCCCACCGGTGTCGCTGTGCTCGCGACGATCAAGCGCGACGGGCGACCCCAGTTGTCGAACGTCACCTACCGGTACGAGCCCGCGACCCGCACGTTCTCCGTCTCCATCACCGACGACCGGGCAAAGACCCGGAACGTGCGCCGCGACCCGCGTGTGAGCCTGTTCGTCGACTCCGACGACAAGTGGTCCTACGCCGTCGCGGAGGGCGAGGCCGAGCTGACGCCGGTGGCCGCGGACCCCCACGACGACACCGTCGAGCAGCTCGTCGAGTTGTATCGAGCGGTGCAGGGCGAGCATCCGGACTGGGACGACTTCCGGGCCGCGATGGTCGCCGATCGCAGGTTGCTGCTGCGTGTACGGGTCTCCCGCTTCTACGGCGCCGCCCGCTGATCCGGGCTTTTGTTGTCCTCGAACTATTCTGGTGGTTTCGACGTCGCTGAGCTCGGTCGGGAACACCGAAGTTCGGGATCAGGATTGCTTGCGGAACAGAATCGCGGAAGTCGGACGGCGCGGCGTCGCCGCATCCGGACCCGGTCCCGCGCGTACACCGACCCGGATCATCACTTGCGGCACGCCCTCGATGCGGGCCGTTTCCCGCAGGAACGCACGTGAGGATTCGGATTCCGTCAGGTGCGTGACGGAGCAGGTGGCCAGTCCACGGGCGGTGCACGCGAGGAGCACGGCCGATAGGGCTTCACCGCTCCGCAGCCAGTCGAGCCGCGTGTCCGTCGTGGTCGACAGGAGAAGTATCGCGGCTCGGTCCTCCGTCTCTGCCGACTCGCCGGTCGCGTTGCCGGGAGGGAACTCCCGCTCCGTCGCTACCGTGCGCCGTCCCGGTGGGAGTGCGTCCGGAGGTATTCCGTCCGGGTGCATCCCGTGCCCGGCCCACCAGGAAAGTTCCGTCTGGTAGGCCGCATCGGAGCGACGCTGACCGCCGATGCGACGGGACAGCTCTTCCAGTGCAGGTCGCTCGTGTTCGGCGATGGCACTCAGGCGGACACCCGCGGGTTCGGCGAACATCTGCAGAGCGCTCTCGGTCCGAGCCCACTCCTGCGGAGCCCCCATCGGTAACCGCTCGGTACGTCGGCGGCCGATCGCCTCTGCCATCCGGAGGTCGGTGTCGGTCACCGCGTCAAGTCGGCGGAAGCGCAGCGTCGCGAGACAACGACGATTCGTCGCGTCCGGCATCCGTTCGACCACCGTGGCCCAGTGCCGGGCGGTGAGCGCCACCCGCAGATGGTGCAGCACTGCTCCACAGGACAACACCATCTGACGACCGGACGGATCGGTGGCCGGAAGGATGCGATCACTGTCGCTGAACAGCGCAAGCTCGTCCGCGTCCAGAGTCCACCGCCACGGCTGGCTGTTGTGAAGCGACGGCGCGCGACTCGCGAGCGCAACTGCCGACTCGAGAGTCCGACGGTCCGGCATCGTCTCCACTGCTGCCTCCGGGTTTCGATAACGTCACCTTCCAGTGTCACGTACAGCCGTCGGATTTCGACGAGATTCTCGCGGGACGACCGTAAGCTGAACGGGTGTACTCGTACAAGGTGATCGAGATCCGCGAGGGCATGCTCGGCGGGAAGATGTCCGGCGGCAAGCTCGAGAAGATCCTCAACGATCATGCCCGAGATGGGTGGCGCCTGAAGGCGATCACCTCCGCCGACATCAAGGGACGGATCGGTCCCGGTGGCGTCGAGGGAATGCTCGTGACGTTCGAACGCGAAGAATAGAAGTCATGTCGCATCGGATGCCGGTGCCCACCGGTAGCGGCAGTAGCTCCTGTCGGCCGTTGCCGGCGACCTGAGCCGAAGGACGGACAGGTGTCGTCGCAGCCGGAGGTCCGCTCGGGTTCGACACTGGTACTCGCAGTGCTGGCGTCGGGCCAGTTCCTGATGACGCTCGACAGCTCGGTGATGAACGTGTCGATGGCGACCGTCGCGCAGGACGTCGGCACCACGATCACCGGCATCCAGACCGCGATCACCCTCTACACCCTGGTGATGGCATCCTTGATGATCACCGGCGGGAAGGTCGGCACGATCCTCGGTCGACGTCGCGCGTTCGGTGTCGGACTGGTCATCTACGGCATCGGCTCGTTCACCACCGGACTCGCCCCGAACCTCGCGGTCCTACTGGTGGGCTGGTCGTTGCTCGAAGGCATCGGCGCGGCCCTGATAATGCCGGCGATCGTCTCGCTCGTCGCGGCCAACTTCGCTCCCGAGCGACGTTCCGCAGCGTACGGTCTGGTGGCGGCGGCCGGTGCGTCGGCCGTGGCTGTGGGTCCGTTGCTGGGCGGGGCCGTCACGACGTTCGCGTCGTGGCGCTACGTCTTCTTCGGTGAGGTCGTCCTGGTGGTGCTGATCCTGCTGGTGCTGCGCCGCATCGAGGACGTTCCCCCTCACCGCGTCCACCTCGACCTCGTGGGATCCGCACTGTCTGTGCTCGGTCTGGGATCCGTCGTCTACGGCGTCCTGCGCTCGAGCGAGTGGGGCTGGGTACGGGCCGAGCCGGGCGCACCCGCCGTACTGGGCCTGTCCCCGGTCATCTGGCTTCTCGTCGCGGGCTCGCTGGTGCTCTATGCATTCGTGCGATGGCAGAACGCTCTCATGAGCAAGGGCCGCGACCCGCTGGTCGATCCGGGGCTGTTCGCCAACCGACAGCTCGTCGGTGGTCTGACGATGTTCTTCGCACAGTTCGCGGTGCAGGCCGGAGTCTTCTTCTCCGTCCCTCTCTTCCTGTCGGTCGTACTCGAACTCAGCGCAGTCCAGACAGGTGTGCGGATCCTGCCGTTGTCGATCGCGCTGGTGCTGGCCGCAACGGTGATCCCGAAAGTGCGACCCCACGCCGATCCCCGACGTGTGGTGCGTATGGGTCTGGGTTCGATGATCCTGGGGATCCTGATCCTCGTTGCCGGTATGGACCCGGGTGCCGATGCGGCCGTGGTGTCGATACCGATGTTGTTGATGGGTCTCGGCCTGGGAGCGTTGGCGTCCCAGCTCGGCGCGATCACGGTCTCGTCGGTACCGGATTCCCAGAGCGCCGAGGTCGGCGGTTTGCAGAACACCGCAACGAATCTCGGGGCGTCGCTGGGCACCGCACTGATCGGATCGATCCTGATCGCCACCCTCACCGCATCGGTCGTTGCCGGAATCGAGGACAATTCCGACATCCCGCCGTCGGTGCAGCAGCAGGCGACGACCGAGCTGGCCTCCGGTGTGCCGTTCCTGTCCACGACCCAGTTGCGGGCCGGGCTCGACGAGGCGGGTGTCGACCCGTCCACAACGGAAGCACTCGTCGCGGTCAACGCCGACGCTCGACTCGAAGGGCTACGCGCCGCGTTCGCTGTGACAGCGCTCCTCGCGATCGCGGCGCTGTTCGGAACCGGACGGCTGCCGCGACGATCGGTCGGAACACCACCGCCCTAGAGAACTTCGGTGGTTCCACCCGCGCTGAGCGGGGGTGGAACCACCGAAATCGATCGTATGCAGGTCAGGACGCGAGCAGTCGACGGAACGAACTGCGGTGGAACACGATGGGTTCGACATCGGCGTCGGTGAGCAGTTCGTTGATGCGCAGTACGACGATCGCGTGGTCGCCCGCCGGAACCTCCTGCTGCACAGTCACGTCCATGCGCACGCTCGTGCCCGAGACGAACAGCGCGCCGCCTTCGCGGCTCTCGATGTCGATCCCGGCGAAGCGATCGCCGTTCTTCGCGGCGAGCACCCGCGCGGCACCGTCGTGCTCCTCGCTCAGCACGCTGATGCCGAGATGCGGGAGCGACGCCAGACGCGGCCATGTGGTCGAGGTGTTCTGTACGCAGAACGAGACGAGCGGCGGATCGAGCGACACCGGCACGAAAGTGCTCGCCGCCATCCCGATCCGCTCTCCGTCCATCTCCGCGCAGATCGCGACGACGCCCGAGGGGACGTGCGCGAATGCCTGGCGCAGAGACGGTCCGTCGAGAGTGGTCATGAGGCGGCCTCGTTTCGAAGTGCGGCGGACAGCACCGACGACCAGCGTTCGGCGTAGTCCGCGATACGGATCTCGGTTGTGTAGGTCGAATCGTGAAGATACAGGCCGGGGGCCGGGCATAGCGCCCCAGTTCTACCACCGAGTGTGATCACATCCACAACGTGATCGGGCTCTCGTCCGGTGAGGGCCGTGGCGAGGCGGGCTCCGGCGTCGAGGGTGCGGGACGCGGGCTTCGGGTTGCCCGCGACGACAACGATCGTCACTGGAGACCACCTTCCGGATCGGCCCTCGGGGTGGAGAGCGACATTCGCCGCCATCCTTCTCGCCGATCGAGCAGACCGGAACTGTTTCGATCCGTACGAGCGGAAACCTCGACGACCCCTCGGTAGGGTCGGGTGGATGAGTGTCGCGGATTCACAGTCAGCCCCCACGGACGGTCTCGCAGGATGGGCGCTCGAGTTGATGGATCGCCTCGGCGGTGTCGGCGCCGGCATCGCGATCGCTCTCGAGAACTTCTTTCCGCCGCTCCCCAGCGAGGTCATCCTGCCGCTCGCCGGGTTCGCCGCAAGCCTGGGCAGTTTCACCCTGTTCGGTGCGCTGTTCTGGACGACCCTCGGTTCGGTGGTCGGCGCTCTCGGTCTGTATTCGATCGGCCGCTGGGTGGGTGAGGACCGGATCCGTAAGGTCGTGCGGAAGTTGCCGCTCGTCGACGTCGAGGACCTCGATCGTTCGACCGCGTGGTTCGAGCGGCACGGACGCAAGGCCGTCTTCTTCGGTCGGATGGTGCCCGTCTTCCGCAGTCTCATCTCCATCCCCGCCGGTGTCACACAGATGCCGATCTGGCAGTTCCTGGCCTTCACCACCGCGGGCAGTCTGATCTGGAACTCGATCTTCGTGCTGGCCGGTTACCAGCTCGGCGAGAACTGGAGCGCCGTGGAACCGTATGCCTCGGTGCTGCAGTACGTCGTGATCGCGGTCGTCGTCGCGGTGATCGGTTACGCGCTCGTGAAGCGGATCCGCTCGCGGTCGAAGGACAGTGCTTCGGAGAGCCGCGACTGACGGCTCAGCCCCACACGGTGATCGCCGCGCACGCGCCCGCGACGACCAGGACGGTGACGACGTCTCCGAGCCGCAGTCGCAGTGGCGGGCGGGTCGCCGATCGTGGTCCCCGCACCGACAGTGCATCGCCGAGATCGCGGACCTGCCGCATCGACACCGACACCACCGCGCCGACGGCGTCGATCACCTCGTGCCACCATCCCGCCGGATTGCGGAAGCCGGGCCGGCCGCGCACCTTGCGGGCGGCGAACAGCACGCGCATCTCGGCACGCACGGTCGGCAGCATGCGCAGCGCCAGCGCGCACACCGTCACCCATTCGTCGACGGGCATCCGTAGCAGTCGCAGTGGGGCGAACAGCACCGGCAGGGCGTCGACGAGGTCGGACAGTCGCGTCGTCCACCCCACCAGCGACGCAAGGACCAGCAACCCCACGCCGAGCAGGATCGTCCGGACGTAGGCGGGGAGCCCGCCACCCGCGGCGTTGAGGACCAGACCGACCGCGAGGACCGCGAACACCCACCACGGAATCGTCGGAACCACCCCGCGGGGGATCCGCGCGACGAGCACGCCGACCACCAGCACGCTGAGCAGGATGCCGAGTCCGGTCCAACTCGGAGCGAAGCTCACCGCCACTGACAGCGCCGCTGCCGACAGCACCTTCGTCCCGGCCCACACCCGGTGCAGGGGTGTCTCCCGCGGCACGGGTCGCAGCAGGATGACGGGGCGGCGCTGCCGCGTACGTGTGCGACTCATGTGATCACCGCTCCCGTCTGCTCCACGATGCGTCCGTCCTCGAGCACCACGGTGCGTGAACACACCTCTTCCATTCCGTGCAGGTCGTGGGAGATGACGACGACGGTGACGTGCTCGACCGCGCGTAGATGGGCGAGGATCGAGACGACCTCGCGGCGGCCCCGCAGATCCAGTCCGGCCAGCGGTTCGTCGAGCACCAGCACCCGCGGGGTGCGGGCGAGTTGGGCGGCGATCGCGACCCGCCGCATCTCACCGCCGCTGAGCCGGTCGATCGGCCGGTCGATCAGTTCGGGACGCAGACCCACCCGGTGCAGGACGGCGGCGACGTAGCCGCGGTCGGTGTGCGGAAGCCCGGCCACCTCGGAGATCTCCTGGGCCACGGTCGGTCGTTGCAACTGCAGCCGTGCCTGCTGGAAGACCATGCCCACTTCTCCGTGCAGATCGGCCGTCGGGGTGTCGTGCAGCACGGCCGTTCCGCGCGTGGGGCGCATCAGTCCGGCGACGATCCACGCGAGCGTGGACTTGCCCGAACCGTTCTCCCCGACGACCAGTACCCCTTCACCGCGGCAGATCGTCAGCGACACCTCGCGCAGCGCGGTGTGTGCCCAGGGTGTGCCGGCCGCGTAGATGTGCGTGACGTCGCGCAGTTCGAGAACCGGCTGTGGGAAGGACGGGGCGGTCGCCAGGACTGGCGACGGCAGTGGCTGCGGCGCAACCCGCGGGACGATCCGGCCGTCGGCGATGTGCACGACGCGGTCTGCGGCGCGGGCCTCGTCGTCGAGGTGGGTGACGAGCACGACCGCGGTGCCGTCCCGAGCGACGTCGGCGAGCAGGCGGATCAGCTCCGCGCGGCTGTCGGCGTCGACCATCGCGGTGATCTCGTCGGCGATGAGCAGTGCGGGTCGCCGGGCCAGAGCGCCCGCCAGTGCCAGTCGCTGCAGTTGCCCGCCGGACAGATCCTCCGTGGCACGGTCCGCCATCCCGGCCAGGCCGACCCGGGCGAGCAGATCTTCGACGTCGACGTCGTCGATCCCCCACCGCAGGTCCTCGGCGACCGTGCGACCGAGCACCTGACTCTCGGGATGCTGCAGGATCATCGCGGTGCCACCGGGGCGTCCCGGTCCGACGGGTCCGGGACGGTCGACCAGGCCGACGGTCGGCTCGAGTCCCGCGAGCAGCCGCACGAGTGTCGACTTGCCCGAGCCGTTGCCGCCGACGATCGCGACGAACTCTCCCGGTTCGATCGTGAGGTCGATGTCCGACAGGGCGTCGCGCTCGGTTCCCGGATACCGGTAACCGACCAGACGCAGTGCGACGGGCAGCGGAGCCGGGTCGGCTGTGGGGTCCTGCTCGGGCCAATCGATCGATCGGGTCGCCCACGTACTGCGCAGGGCGACCACCCGGAAGATCCCGAAGCACAGCAGTGCGGTGCCCACGGTCCCGACCAGCACTGCGCCACCGATCCACACCCACCACAGCCGCACCATGATCTCGAGGGTCCGGTCCCAGGTGTCGACGAACTGCTGGCCGGCCCCCGCTGCCTCGAACGCCTGGAGCGTGCCGCGCATCGAGGCTTCCAGTGCCTCGAGCAGCAGCACCCGGGTCCGGTCGAACAGCAACAGCAGACCGCAGGCGGCGGCCGCGAGCAGCAGCCCGGCCGGGATGGATCCGGCCAGCACCGCGAGCACCGCCACGTGACCCCACCGCCTGTGCGCGAACCCGACGAGCGTTCCGATCCCGGACAGGACGACGACCGCGGCGACGGCGAACGGCCCACCGGCCACGAGCGCCACGACACCGGCGGCGACCGTCGCAGCGACGATCGCGCGCAGGCGGCCGGTGGCGCCGAGGAAAGCGACGGGGAGCGCCACGAGCACCTGGGCGACACCGACGGGTATCAGTCCCGCGACGACCGACAGCACAGCCGTCAACGTCCCGAAGACCGCCGCTGCGGCGGCCTCCGGTGGTCGTAGAGGTCCCCGTGTCCTGGTCACCGATCGCACCGGGTCCAGTCTGCCAGCCGCTAGTGCGACCGCACGTTCCCGCGTCGGGGATCTTGCGCACGGCGACCCGCAGTGGCATCCCCGATCCCACCCCGTGCTCGCGCGCCTCGTAGGAGGCGGTGGAGACCACTCCGCGCGCGGTGGGATCGCCGCGACCGCCGACCACCACCGGCCGGCCCGCCAATTCCGGATTGCGCAGAACCTCGACCGCGGCGATGAACTGGTCGAGGTCGACGTGAAGGACCCACTGGTCGATGCCGGGCGTGCCCATGCCGACAACCGTAGGACGCTCGCCACGGGTGCGGGCCCGGATTCCGGGTGAGCGGTGCGGATCGACCGAACAGTCCTTGCCTCGAGCATTCGCTACCGCTCTTGCCGTCCGCTATGGCAATTGCCGTAGCGGATGACCATTCCTGTAGCGGATGGACGATCACATGATGTGGTGCCGACCCACCGGCAGCACCAGCGGCTTGCCGGAGACCGGATCGGAGATCACGCGACTGTCCAGACCGAAGACCGCCTTCACGGTCTCCCCGGTGAGCACCTCGGAGGGATCCCCCGACGCATAGATGCTGCCGTCGGCCATCGCGACGAGGTGGTCGGCGTAGCGCGCGGCGAGGTTGAGGTCGTGCAGGACCATGACGATGGTCGTCCCGCGGTCGCGGTTGAGGTCGGTGAGCAGGTCGAGCACCTCCACCTGGTGGCTGACGTCGAGGAAGGTGGTGGGTTCGTCGAGTAGCAGCAGGTCGGTCTGCTGCGCGAGCACCATCGCGATCCACACGCGCTGCCGCTGACCGCCCGACAGTTCGTCCACGGAACGCTCGGCGAGTTCGGTGGTGTGGGTGGCGGCGAGCGCATCGGCCACTGCCGCGTCGTCCTCCCGGCTCCAGCGCGAGAGCACCCGCTGGTGCGGATGCCGGCCGCGGCCCACCAGATCGGCGACGACGATGCCCTCGGGGGCGATCGGCGACTGCGGCAGCAGCCCGAGCGTGCGGGCGAGCTTCTTGGCGGGCAAGCGGTGGACGTCCTTGCCGTCGAGCAGGACGTGGCCGCCGCGCGGCGACAACAGTCGCGACATCGACCGCAGCAGCGTCGATTTCCCGCACGCGTTGGCGCCGACGATGCACGTGATCCGCCCCGGCGGCACCTGCAGGTCGAGGTTCTCGACGACGGTGCGGTTGCCGTAGCCGAGTTCGAGGTTCTCGGCGATCAGGGCGTGCGTTGCGGTCACAGCGAGCCTCCCGCGCGGTTGGAGCGAATGATGAGGTAGACGAGATAGGGCGCGCCGAGCGCACCCGTCACCACCCCCACCGGGTAGCGCGTGCCGAAGGCGTATTGGCCGACGAAATCCGCGACCAGCACGAGCAGCGCCCCGACGAGTGCCGCCGGGACGAACAGCGACGTGCCCCGCCCCACGATCCGCGCGGCGATCGGGCCGGACAGGAAGGCGACGAATGCGATGGGTCCGGCCGCGGCGGTCGCGAACGCGATGAGTCCGACCGCGGAGACGATCGCGAACACGCGTGTGCGTTCGACCCGCACGCCGAGTGCCTGCGCGGCATCGTCGCCGAGCTGGACCATCGACAGGTTGCGTGTCTGCACGAGCAGCACGGGCCCGAGCACCAGGAGGGCGGCGACGACGGGCACCGCCGCACCCCACGTCGCACCGTTGAGGCTGCCGGTGAGCCAGCGCATCGTCTCCTGCAGATCCCAGGTCGCCGCGGTGCTCAGCAGGTAGGAGGTGACGCTGTCGAGCATGGCGGCGATCCCGATGCCGATGAGGATCAGGCGTGTGCCCGCCACCCCGCCGCGATAGGACAGGCCGTAGATCAGGAGAGCCACGGCGAGACCGGCGACGATCGCGACGACCGACACCCCGGTGCCACCGAGTCCGAGCACGATGATGGCGAAGGCCGCCGCGGCGCTCGCGCCGGAGCTGATGCCGATGATGTCGGGGCTCGCGAGCGGGTTGCGGAGCATCGTCTGGAAGGTGATGCCGCCGAGCCCGAAACAGATGCCGGCGACCACCGCGAGGACCGCGCGGGGAAGCCGCAGGCGGCCGACCGTGAAGTTCGCGCCGGCCACGTCCTGTCCGAGGACGACACGCAGCACGTCCGCGGGCGGATAGAACGTCCGGCCGAACATCAGACTCGCCGCGAAGGCCGCGACCACGAGGGTTGCGAGCACGCCGATGACGAGACGGCGTCGGCGTCCGCGCCGTATCCGGCTCGCGGCGAGGTCGTCGATGCCGGTGTCGATGGTCTCGAGTGTGGCGGTCACAGTTCGCGCAGTTTCTGCCGTCGGACGATGTACACGAAGAAGGGCGCTCCGATGAGCGCGGTGATGATGCCGACGTCGATTTCGGCGGGTCGCGCCACGATGCGGCCGACGACATCGGCGGCGGTGAGCAATCCCGCGCCGACGAGAGCGGAAAACGGCAGCAACCACCGGTTGTCGATGCCGATGAGCAACCGGCACAGGTGCGGCACGACGAGGCCGACGAACGCGATGGGGCCGGCGATGGCGGTCGCCGCCCCGCACAACAGCACCGCACCGAGCGAGGCGATGCCGCGGGCGAGAGCGACCCGTTCGCCGAGACCGGCGGCCATGTCGTCGCCGAGCGCGAGCGAATTGAGGCTGCGCGCCGACAGCAGGCAGATGGCGAAGCCGACGACGAAGAACGGCAACGCCTGGGAGATGGCGTCGAAGTTCGCTCCACCCACGCCGCCGATCTGCCACGACCGCACGCTGCCGGCGATGTCGCCGCGCGGCAGGATCACGGCGGTGACGAACGACGCGAGCGCCGCCGAGGTGGCGGCACCGGCGAGGGCGAGTTTGAGGGGTGTCGCTCCCCCACGCCCGAGCGACCCGATCGTGTAGACGAACACCGCAGCGGCGGCGGCACCGATGATCGCGACCCAGATCATCGACGTCTGCGTCCACAGTCCGAACCATGCCATGCCGATCACGACGGCGAGCGAAGCACCCATGTTGACGCCGAGAATGCCCGGGTCCGCCAAGGGATTACGGGTCACCCCCTGCATCACGGCGCCGGCGAGACCGAGCGCCCCGCCGACCAGCATCGCGAGCACCGTGCGCGGGATGCGTTTGGCGATCGCGCCCTGACCGATGTTGTCGGTGGCGCCGCCGAGAGCCGCGACGATGTCGGCCCAGTCGACGTTGCGCGAACCGATCGTGATCGATGCGATCACCAGCAGGACGAGCACACCGAGCAGAACGAGAAGCCAGACGGAATTGCCGATGGTCGAGCGCCCCTTCTCGGAGGCGCTCGGCATCGACTCGTCGTGTAGTGCGGTCACTCCGCGTTCGTCTTGGCAGCTGCGTCGGAGAGCAGCTGGACGTAGTCGGACAGAACCCAGGAGATCGCCAGCGGCGTCGGGTTCGCTGCGGTGCCGAGCGGCCCGGAGCCGTCGAGGAAGACGATCGAGCCGTTGCGGACGGCGGGCATCTGCGACAGCAGCGGGTCGGCCTCGAGCGCGTCGACGAGTTCCTGGTCGCCGTAGGTGACGATGATCTGCACGTCGTCGAAGACGTCGACCTGCTCGGCGCTGACCTTCTTGGAGAAGGCGTCGTCGGTGGAGGCGTCCGCGACGCTCTTCGGGGTGGCCAGTCCGAGGTCCTCGAAGAAGGCGGCGCGGGTGTCGTTGGCGGTGTAGAAGCTGACCTGGCTCAGGTCGGCGGTGTCGACGTGGGTGAGGAACATCGTCGCCTTGCCCTCGAGTTCGGGGTGGGCGGCGGCCGCGTCGGCGATCTCCTGTTCGAGGCTCGCGACGAGCTCCTCGCCCTCCTCGGCCATGCCCAGGCCGGCGCTGTTGAGCTCGATCATGTCGCGCCACGAGGTGGCCCAGGGAGCCTCCGGGTACGCGACGACGGGAGCGATCTCGCTGAGGGTCTCGTAGTCCTCCTGCGTCAGACCGGAGTAGGCGGCGAGGATGACGTCAGGGTTCGTGTCGGACACGGCCTCGAAGTCGATGCCGTCGGTCTCGTCGAACAGCACGGGGGTCTCGGCGCCGAGTTCCTCGAGACGTTCCTCGACCCACGGCAGCATGCCGTTGCCGTCGTCGTCACCGAAGTTGGCGGCTGCCATACCCACGGGTACGACGCCGAGCGCGAGCGGCACCTCGTGGTTGGCCCAGTTGACCGTGGCGACGCGTTCGGGTTTCTCGTCGAGGGTGACGGTGCCGAGCGCGTGCTCGATGGTGATCGGGTACTCGCCCGAACCGGCGGAGCCGGAGTCGGCGGTGTCCGAGGAGTCGGAGGATCCACAGGCGGTGAGACCGAGGGCGACCGCGACGGATGCGGCGGCGATCGTCAGGAGGCGCTTCGAACGCATGGAGGCAGAACTCACTCTCGTACGGGGTGGGGGCTCGGCCTTACCACTGGCGGCAGTTAGGCGAGGTTTGCCTAAACCGTAATGTTCGCCCGAATCCGACGCAATCGCTCGATCGGGACATCCCCTGTAGCGATCGGGACATCAGCCCACCCGGAACATTCCCGGTGTCGTGCCGGTGACCCTGCGGAAGGCCGCGCCGAACGCGCTCGCCGATCGGTAGCCCACCTGTTCGGCGACGTCGTCGACATCCGTGCCGTGGCCGAGCAGCATCACCGCTCGCTGCGCACGGACCGCCGCGACCCAGCGTCCGAGACTCAGGCCGGTCTCCGCCCGGAAGGTGCGGGTGATGGTGCGGGTGCTCACCCCGAGTTCGGCCGCCCAATCCGAGAGCGTCCGCGGATCGCTCGGGTCCTCGGCGATCGCCTCGACGATCGGTCGCACGACCGTCGACGACGGCACCTGCACCATCAGTTCGTGCTCGGCGGGGGTGAGCACGTCGAGCACCATGCGCTCGGTCAACGACCGCGACTCGTCGCCGAGACGATCGTCCGCCAGCCGGTCGAGCAGCAGTCGCAGCAGGGGTGCCATCTCCACCGCGACCGGACCGTCGGCCAGCGAGGGAGCGGAGTCGATCCCGAAATGCGCGGTGCGGTACCAGGTTCCGGCGGGCATGACACCCCAGTGCAGCAGGCCCGCCGGAATCCACAGTCCCATCGTCGAGGTGATGGTCCATGTGCGCGACCCGATGGTCGCGCTGGACGCGCCCCGGTCGTTCCACAGCAGCTCGTGCGTCGGGTGCGAATGCGGCTCGAAGCGGGTCTCGCGGGAGACGAGTTCGTCCATGCCTGCGATGACGAACGGCACGTCGATCTCGCCGGCCTCGTAGACCGGCAACGTCCTGCTCTCCGCCGCCTCGACACTCTTCACTCGGCCTCCTCCGCTGCACGACGACGACAATCCTCACACGTCGCGCTGCCGAGGCGCCGGTCAGGACAGGATCTCGACGTACCCTTCCGTGCCGTGCACGCGGATGCGCTGTCCGTCGCGGATGATGCGGGTCGCGTCCTCGACACCCACGACGGCCGGCAGCCCGTACTCGCGCGCGATGACCGCGCCGTGGGTCATCACGCCGCCGACCTCCGTCACCAGCGCGCTGACGGTGACGAACGCCGGGGTCCAGCTGGGGTCGGTGAACGCCGTGACCAGGATGTCACCGGGTTCGAGATCGGCCCGGTCCATGTCGGTGACCACGCGGGCGCGGCCCTCCACGACACCGGTGGACACCGCGATACCGGGTAGCGCCCCGTCGGGCAGGCCGTCACGGCTGTACGCACCGGTGAGCGTCTCACCTGTCGACAGCAGCACCCGAGGCGGCGTGAGCGTGGCGAACGATGCGAACTCCCGCTTCCGCTCTGCAACGAGGTCACCGACCGGTTGTGGCGCGCGAACCACGTCCTCGAGTTCGTCGAACCGCAGGAAGAAGATGTCCTCCTCGTCGTCGATCACCCCGGCTCGGACGAGACGTTCCGCCTCCCGCAACAATGCCTGCTTGTAGACGAAGTAGCGGCCGATCATGCCGTACTTCGGATACTCCCGATATCCCGCGAACGCGCGGACCCGGTCGACGAGCCTCTCGATCTCCCGCTCCTTCTGCTCTCCGTCGGGCAGACCCCGCACACGTTCGAGGAGTTCGCGCTTCTTCTCCTCCGCCTGGCGGCGACCATCGTCGAAACGCTGTGTCGCGGCACCAGTTTCGAAGTTGTCGAGATTGCTCACGATCATCGGGACCAGCATCGTGGGGCGCTCACCCCATCTGGGCCGGGTGATGTCGATTTCCCCGACACACCGCCTGCCGTACTTGTCGAGGAAGTCCTCGAGTGCCGCTCGTACCTGCGGTCCGCCCTCACGCGCGCCGAGTTCGTCGAGGAAGCGTGCGTCGTCGAAGCCCTCCTCGTCGACTTGCCGCAGGAACGCCACGACGTCCGGGTACGGGCGTGCGGCATCGGCGACGTCGAGCAGCGCCAACCCCATCTCCGAAGTGACGTTGTAGGGCACCGAGCGCGAGACGACGTCCGCAACGTTCTTCTCCCCCAACCATTTCTGCCCCACCTCGTTGAGACGCTCGGCCGCTTGCATACCGGCGGCGAGCACCTCTCCGACCTCCTTACCGAACAGCGAATCTTGCAGTTCGCGGATGTCGGCGCGGATGAAATCGAGCAGTGCCGAACCGGTTTCGTTCTCGATGCGACGCGCCGATTCGGCGATCGCGGCCTCGTTGCGCGCGACGAGTTCGGGCACGACGGCCGGGTCGATCTCGTCCGGAGCGGGTGGCAGGCCGACCCGCGAGGCGGCAGGGTCATCCGGGCGCGTCGGGACGAATCCTCGATCGAGCACGGTTCGCAGCGCGTCGCCGAAGAGCGGGTCGGACCTGCCGATCATGTCCACGATGCCCGGTCCCTGGGTGGGTGAGGCCAGCATGGGCGTGACGTCGACGAACAGCCGCCCACCCGCGTGTCGCATGGGCGCACGGCTGGTCAACTGCCACACGGAGATTCCCAACGGTTTCAGCGGATCGGTCATCATCTGCTGATGTCCGACGGACAGGTACACGTGATTGTCGTCGTCGCCGGCCTCCGGGACGGGGAACAGCGTGGTGATCGGTCGACTCTGCACGATGTGGAAGACGCCGTCGGCCAGGCACCATTCGATGTCCTGGGGACGCCCGAAGTGCGCTTCGAGGCGCCTGCCCAACCCGACGAGTTCGACGAGGTGCGTGTCGCTCAGCACCGGTGTCTCCTGCCGTTGCGTCCGGTCCACGACCTCGTCGGCACGCACCGCGTACGCGTCGGCGTTCACCAAGCCCGACACCAGGTCGTCACCGAGCCCGGCGACCGCATCCACGCGGGACACCGTGCGGTCCGAGGTGACGGGATCGGCGGTGAACAGCACACCCGATGCCTGCGGGAACACCATCCTCTGCACGACCACGGCCATGTACACCTTCCGGTGGTCGAAACCGTTGTTCACCCGGTAGGCGACGGCACGCTCGGTGAACAGCGAGGCCCAGCACCTGCTCACGTGCCGGAGAACGTCCTCGACTCCCCGGATGTCCAGGTAGCTGTCCTGTTGCCCGGCGAACGACACCGTCGGCAGGTCCTCGGCGGTCGCGCTCGAGCGCACCGCGACGGGCACGTCCTCCCCGAGTTCGCGGACCCGCGCGGCGATCTCCTCCGCGATGTCACCGGGGATCGTGCACTCTTCGATCGCCGTACGGATCTGCGTGCTCAGCGCTGCGATGTCGTCGGGTTCGGCCTTCGCGAGTCGCTCGAGCAGGTCATCGATACGCGGTAGCTCGGAGAGCACCGTTCGATAGGCGTCCGTCGTCACGCAGAACCCGTCGGGCACGTCGACGTCGTCGGCGGACGTATTGCCGCGGAGCGGCACGAGGCGCCACAACTCCCCCAGGCTCGCTCCCTTGCCACCCACGATCGACACCGCCGTGCGGTCGGTCTCCCGAAAATTCTGTATGTAACCCATTCCAGCTCCCCACCTGCGGCTTCAATGCGTGTGGGCGAGTATGAACCCACTTTTCGATCCTCATGAGGGCCAAGGATCCGGTATAACGTGAGAAGGGGAAGACGAATTTCGACGCTACAGCGGCGCGCCGAACTGCGAGCCCAGCCGCAATGCTTGGTCCGCCACCCGTTCCGCCAGGTCGACCCGCTCCTCGAGACTGCCGGTGAGCATCACCCACGAGCGTCCCGTGGCAGTGAGCGCGTCGACGAACCACTCCGTCATCTGCGCGCGGATGTGTTCGCCGTCCCGGATGCCGTCCTGCACGAACGGAACACCGTTGTGGTCGGTGAGCAAGTACAGCGCTCGCCGGTCGCGGACACCGCGCCACGCCCGCTCACTGCTGCCGAGATAGCGTCGCTCCCACACGGTGGTCGCGAACGCGTCGGTGTCGCAGACGAGCAGCGGAGACCCTTCCCGTGCTGCCTGTTCCTCGAGTCGCGTCTGTTCGACGGCGATGTTCTCGAAATCGTCGCCGGTCCAGATGATGTCGCTCACTTCTCCGGTGCGGAGCTTGTCGTAGGTGACCTGTCGTCCGTATTCCGGCACCCAGCCGGTTCGTTCCCACACACCACCGCGATTTCGGAATCGACGCAACAACTCTCGGCTCACGGTGGTGGTGCCCGTGGATTCGGAGCCGAGGACGACGATGCGGGTCGTGAGGCCGGCACGGGCCGGTGCGTCGAGATCGTCCCAGCGCCCGGCGAGATCATTACGGCAGGCTGTGCCGGAGGCGGGATGCGCGACACGGAGCGGGTCGACGCATACGTGCGTGGCCGAGAAGCGTCGCGCGAGCTCGTCGCCGTACCTCTCGCTGGAGACCACCGCGTCGACCGGAACATCGGTGACGGTGCGCGCGGCGGCTTTCATACAGGCGACCTGCGCGGCCCATACGGTGTCCGATTCCAGGTCCATCGGTGCGTCGCACGGAATTCCCGTCACGGTGACCGTCGTGTCGACGGCGTGTGATTCGCGCATCCACGACACGCGGTCACCCAACGGAATCGTCTCTGCTGCAGAGGACATGACGACGACGGTGACGCGTTCGGCGATTTCCGCAGCGCGCCGGACGAGGTGATGGTGACCGACGTGAGATGGATAGAACTTCCCGATGACGAGTGCGTGCCGATACATCACTGCACCTCCACCAGTTGCCACTCGACCGCCATGGAGCGTCGCCAGGCAACCAGGCCCCGAATGCACAGGAGCAGGAAACCTGCGTACAGCAACGCCGTGAGCGTCAGTCCCTTGTGCAGGTAGAGCGGGATGTAGATCAGGTCGGCGACGATCCACAGCAGCCACGACTCCCACCGCTTCTTCGCCTGCCCCCACGTCGCGAGCAACGACAGCACGGTGGTGGTCGCGTCCCAGAACGCGACGGTCGAGTTCGTCGCGACCTCCAGCAACGCTGTCAGCCCGATCACCGCAGCGACACCGACGACCGCGAGCACGCTCCACTCGGTCGTGTTCGTGCCCGTCACCGGCAGGGCATCCCCGTCCCTGCCCCGCGCCCAGTTGCTCCAACCCCACACGGCGAGCACGATGTACACGACCTGCAGTCCGGAATCGGCGTAGAGTCCGGCGGTCGCGAAGAGCAGGATCCACACGAGGTTGTTGGCGATCCCGATCGGCCAGTTGAGGATCGACTGCCGTCCCACCAGATACACGCACCACGCGCCGCTGACGAAGCCGAACACTTCGGCCCAGGTGGTGGGCGTACCGAGTGCGGTGAATGCCGTCGAGTTCAGAAATGCGATCATCATCGCCGCCTTTCGCTTGTGGCAGCGATTAGATCATGTTTGCTCTAACTGATGCAACGGTGAAACCGACTTCGGTGTTCTCGACGGCGCTATACGACGTCGAGAACACCGAAGTTTCGGAGGATCAGCGGGGGTCGGGGCCCTCCACGAGCGGCAGGGATTCGTCGGCGGTCCACGCGTTGAGCGAACCGTCGTACACCGCAACGTCCGACCGACCTGCAGCTGCGAGCGCGTGCGCGAGTCCGGAGGCCGCGATGCCGCCGCCACAGTAGGTCACCGGCTTGACGTCCGGATTCAGGGCACCCGCCTTGTCGAAGATCTCGCGCAGTTCCGCCGCCGGCTTCAAGCGTCCGGTCGACGGGTCGACGAGGTCGCCGAAGGGGATGTTGATGCTGCCGGGGATGTGTCCGCGCCGCGGGTAGGACGGGCTCTCGCCGCGGTAGGTCGCAGGATCCAGGGCGTTGATGATCAGCGTGTTCGGGTCGTCGAGCGACGCCGCGATCTCCTCCGTCGACCGCACGAGCTCGGGCCGATGCTGCGAGGTGAAGGTCGCACCGTGCGGGACCACCTGCTCGTCGGAGACCGGATAGCCGGCAGCCTTCCAGGCGGGCAGTCCGCCGTCGAGCACGGCGGCGTCGCCGAAACCTTCGAGCCGCAGCTGCCACCACAGTCGCGCGGCCCAGATGCCGTTCTTCTGGTCGTACAGCACCACGCGGCGTCCCTCACCGATGCCGACCGCACCGGCGGCGGTGGCGAACCGTTCCGACGACGCCGCGGTGAACGGTTGCGGCGCTTCGTGATCGGAGAAGTCCGTGAACAGGTCGGCGTAGACCGCGCCGGGAATGTGCTCTTCCAGGTAGGTCGCCAACCCGGGTTCGATGTGCACGGACCCGTCCGGCGGCGTGCTCAGGTGCACGGTGGCGTCGACGATGACGAGGTCCTCGTCCCCCAACTGCTCGTACAGCCACTCCGCGGAGACGGTGTTCGGCTTCGTGTCGCTCATCGAGGTCCTCCTCTGCTCTCGGTATCTCCTTCCAGTAGAGCAGCCATACGACTTGGGTGGGTTCGTCCCCGCTGAGCGGTGTCTAACCCACCGAGATCGGGCGGGTGTTCCAGCTGTCCTCGACCACCCGCGGCTTGCAGGCCTGATAGGCGCCGGCCACCAGTACCGCGACGGCGACCGTCATGAAGGCGAACGAGGCCGCCCAGCCCGAGGTGAGGTCGTGGAAGACACCGAACAGCAGCGGGCCCAGGCACGCCACGGTGTAGCCGACACCCTGGGTGAATCCCGACAGGGCTGCGGATCCGGCGTGGCTGCGGGAGCGCAGATTGATGAGGGTCAGGGCCATCGGGAACGTGCTCGGCCCGAGTCCGAGCAGCACGATCCACAGGATCGGTGCACTCATCGGCGCGATCCACAGGCCTGCGAAGGCGACGAGGAAGCACGACGCGCACGCCACGACCACGGGGAACGGATTCGTCATCCGCGCGCACAGCGACGGAGCGCCGAATGCGGAGACCAGTCCGAGCAGGGCGAACAGCCCCACCATCGCGCCTCCGAAAGCGGGGCTGGCACCGGCGTCGGCGAGGATGTCCGGGATCCACGTGAACATCGAATAGGTGACGAGCGACGTCATGCCGAACATGCCGACCATCCCCCAACCCACCGGCGACCGCCAGACCCTGCCGTCGACGTTCCGGTCGACGGGAGCCACTTCCCCGGCATCGGCATTCCGATGACGCAGCAGCACCCACACCCACGGAACGGCCGCAGCGAATCCGACGAGCGCCCACACTCCGAGCGAGACGCGCCAGCCGAAGGCGTCGGCGAGAGGAACCGCGACGAAGGCGGGCACGATGGTGCTCAGCTGCACGCCGACGATGTACACCGAGCTGACGAGTGCCAGCGTGTCGGAGAAGTAGCGCTTGACCAGAGGAGGGATGACGACGTTGCCGATGCCCATCCCACCGAGCGCGAGCCCCGACAGGAGCAGCAGCGACCAGGTGTCGGTCATGAGCGCGCGGGTCGCCATGCCCACGCCGGCCATGAGCATGGCGATCAGCGCGGTGCGTTCGAGTCCCCATCGTCGGCCGAGCGCCGGGGTGGCGAGGCCGAAGGCCGCGAACATCGCGGTCGGGATCATGCCGAAGACACCGACGACCGTGGACGAGAAGCCGATCTCCTCACTGATCTGCGCGGCGAGCGGGCTGAACGAGGTGACCGCAACTCTCAGCACGAGGGCCGACATCGCGATCGCACAGAACACCAGCAGCCGGCCACGCAGAAGACTCACACCGGAAATCATAGGATGATGGGATGACTTCGGGAAAACCTGTTCAGCGAACGAACCTGATCGAGCAGGTCACCGAGCAGTTGCGCAGTGAGATCTGCAGCGGTCGCTGGAAGGTCGGTGAGAAGATCCCCACCGAACCGCACCTGTGCGAATTCACCGGCACCGGCCGCAACACCGTCCGCGAAGCCGTGCAGGCCCTCGTCCACACCGGCATGCTCGAACGTCGCCAGGGCTCGGGCACCTACGTCCTCGCGACCTCCGACGTCACCGGCACCCTCGGCAAGTATTTCGCCACGGCCCACGAACGCGATGTGCTCGAACTGCGGCAGGCCCTCGACGTCACCGCCGCCGTCCTGGCCGCGCGCCGGCGCACCCCCGACGACGTGGCCCGGCTCGAACAGTTGCTCGCCGAGCGCAACCGATTGTTCGCCGGATCCGACATCGACGCCGCGGTGGCCGCCGACGTCGCCCTGCACCGCGGCATCGTCGAGGCCAGCCACAACGCGGTGTACCTCGAGTTCTACGACTCGCTGCTTCCGTCGATCCGCCGCACCATCGACCGGCACGTCCGCGTCACGGGCCTGGGTTTCGAACCCGAACACACCACCTTGGTCGCCGCCGTCATCGCCGGCGACGAGGACGCCACCGTGGAGGCGGCGCAGGGGCTCTTCGCGGAACTCACCGACTGACGCCGCCGCTCATCGAACCCCGGCCGAACGCAGGCCGTCCGCGAGGGTGTACGCCTCCGGAGAGCTCAGGAGAAGTTCGTCGAACTCGACGCCCGGGCCGCCCAGCGCGACGCGCAGCACCGGATGGCCTCGCTTCATGACGACCAGGCGTTTGATGCCGCGCGGGTGCCGGAAGGTGCCCACCTTCAAGAAGCCGGAGATCACCATGCCCGATCTGATGCCGAGGATCTCGGACGTCCATCCCGGAAGGACCTCCACGCCGGTGATCGCCGAGATCGGCACCTCCATCGCGGTTCGGCGGACCATGAAGGCTTCCCACCGAGAGAAGGACAGGTGGAGGGTTGCGTTGTCGTATGTCGTTCGGGCCATGACGTCGGACCTTCCGTCGACGGTAAACTGACTACAGCACTGATAACATTATCACGGTGATAACAATGATGGGTAGGTACCGATGGCGAAGACGTCCCCGATCGCGGAAGTCGTGCTGCACCCGGTTCGACTGCGGATCGTGCAGCAACTCGGAGGACGGCAGCTGACCACGAGCGAACTCCGGTCGGCACTCCCCGACGTCACCCAAGCCACGCTCTACCGGCACGTCGCAGCATTGATCGACGCCGAGATCGTCACCGTCGTCGACGAACGTCGCGTGCGCGGAACCGTCGAACGCACCCTCGCGCTCGGCGACCGCATGGCACACGTCGGCCACGACGACCTCGCCGCGATGAGCGACGCCGAACTGCGCAATGCCTTCATCACCTTCCTGGGTGCGCTCGGCGAGAGCTTCGACAAGTTCATCGGGGACGACGACCGGAGCCTGCGGGACTATCTGGGTTTCGGGACCACCCCGCTCTACGTCACGACCGACGATCTCGCGGAAATCCAGAGCAGGCTCGCCGACATCCTCGCCCCGTATCGCACGGATACCGGTGACGACCGGATGCGCATCACCCTGACGACCGCGGTGATACCGGTTCCTCCTGGCACCGCGTCCGAAGAGGGGTAGGGCTCGGCAGAGGAACAGACCTCAGCGGAACTCGTCGACGTGCGCGTCGGCCCACTGCGCGAAGATCGTCGTGGGCCGGCCGAAGTCGAACCGATGTCGGACGGTTACGCCTTCCCGTACCGTGTCTGCGGGAGGTAGACATGACAGTTGCCGGTACGTTGTTCCGTCTCGCAGGCCCCTTCAACTCCATGGTCATGGCAGCCGCCGGTCTACCCGTCATCGGTAACCGGATCCGCAGCTATGTCGCACCGATCAGGTACACGGGTCGAAAATCCGGCAGGACGATCACGTTGCCGATCAGTTACCGACGTTCGGGCGACTCCGTGATGATCGGCGTCGCGATGCCCGACGAGAAGTCCTGGTGGCGCAACTTTCTCGGCGCCGGTGCTCCCATGAGCATCCAACTCGACGACGAGGAACGCACCGGCCACGCCGTCGCGACACGCGACGAACGCGGTCGCGTCGAGGTTGTGCTGCAACTCGATCCCGCCTGATCCGGTCATCCGAGACGAGCGGGGCACTCAGCGGCACAACGCGGCATATCATTCCGGTGAACAACGCGCGTAACAGAATTCGGCGGCGGTAACCTGAGCGGTACACGACATCATCACGATGCCGTTGGACACCATCCGGAAAATTTCGCTGGGATCCCCTCGGAGGCCGACGTGCGTGGATTCGGTATCGATCTCGGAACAGCCAACACCGTAGTCGGAACGCCCGACGAGGGCATAGTGCTCAACGAACCGTCGCTGATGATGGTGCGGACGAAGGAACCGCGCCGAGCGCTCGCGATCGGCAAGGAGGCGAGCGACCTCGTCGACCGCACACCCGGTGGGATCACTCCCGTCCACCCGATACGCGACGGGGTGATCGTGGATCTCGACACGGCACGGACATTCGTCACGGCCGTGCTCGCCCAGCTCGCGCCCCGACGTCGCTACGGCATCCGGCCCGTGGGCGTCATCGCAGCTCCCGCCGGGGCCACGCCGCTCGAGCGTCGTGCGCTGCTCGAGGTGGGGCACGAGGCCGGTCTGCGGAAGGTCGGGTTGATTCCCGAGCCGGTCGCCGGTGCCATCGGGTGCGGGATCGACCCGCTCGAGCCCCGAACCCATCTCGTCGTCGACATCGGCGGCGGCACTGCGGAAGTCACCGCTCTCTGCTACGGCGGTGTCCTGTCGCACCGCAGTTGCCGCATCGCCGGGGACGACCTGACGAGCGCGATCCTCCGGTATCTCCGCGCCGAACACCAGATCATCGTCGGCGAACTCACTGCCGAGCGCGCCAAGGTGGGTGCGCCCGAGACCGCCGACGAACGGTCGCTCGTGGTGGAAGGTCGCGACGCCGCGACCGGCCGCGCGCGTCTGGTGACACTCGAGACCGAAGAGATCATGGATGCGGTCCGGCCCACCACGACGAGCATCGTGCAGACGCTGTCGAGCTGCCTGGACGACCTGCCGCCGCGCGCGATCAGCGACGTGATGGCCGAAGGCATCCTGGCGATCGGCGGCGGATCGATGCTGCGCGGCGTGCCGCAACTGCTCGAGGAGGCCTTCGGCCTGCCGGTGAAGACTGCCGAGCGTCCGCTCACCTGCGTCGCCGAGGGCGCGACCTCGTGCATCGAGCACGCCGACGTGATCGCCGCCTACGCCGCCTGACCTGTCAGGGATTCGGCGTCCGGATCTGCGCGAGGTAGCGCTCGAGCAGACCTTTGACGACCGGTCCCGAGGTGGCCGATCCGAAACCGCCGCCGCGCACCAGCGCTGTCACCACGACCTCCGGCGACTCGGCGGGTACGACCGCGGAGAACCAGGCGTTGAGTCCCTTGCCCGGTGCCGAGGGATCCTCTGCCGTGCCGGTCTTGGCGGCGGCCGTGACCGGCAGGCTCGCGAGCTGACCGGCGGTACCGGCCGAGGCCGACGCCCGCATGCCGGCGCGCACCGGTTCGAGTTTGTCGGCGAACGACAACGGCCGAGGTTGCTCGGTGGGAATCGGGACCGCGTCGCCGGGTCCGTAGGCGGCAGCGAGCTTCGGGGTCACCATCTGACCCGACGCGATACCCGCCGTCCACCGCGCGACCTGGATCGGCGTGGCCGTGACGGTGCCCTGGCCGATACCCATGAGCAGGGTCGAACCCGGATACCAGGCACCTCCGATGCTCTCGACGTTGTCCGGGGTACCGAGGAAGCCTGCGGACTCGGCCGGCAGATCGATCCCCGAGGGGGCACCCGCGCCGAGCTCGGAAGCGATCTGGGCGATGCGGTAGGGACCGAGAAGGTCGGCCAGTTGGTAGAAGTAGACGTTGTCGGACCACTGGATCGCCCCGAGCAGGTTGTTCGGGCCCATCGGCTGCCAATTGGCGAAGGTGTGACCGCCGTAGGTGTAGGCCGCGCCGCCCGCCAGGAAGGCATCCGGGGGCAGCACGTCGAACGCCGCGTTCGTCGACGCTGTGACGATCTTGAACGTCGACCCCGGTGGCGCTGCCGTCTGCACCGCATGGTTGAGCATGCGGCCCGGACCCGATGCCGCGGTCTGCGCCGCGATCGCGGCGAGGTCGGCCGGGGGTCCGTAGACGTTGTTGTCGTAGCCGGGAACGCTGGCCAGCGCCAGCACCGCGCCGGTGCGGGCGTCCATCACGACCGCGGCGCCGAGGTCGCCTCCGCTGGTGCGCACCGTCTGGGCGAGCGCGTCGGTCGCGGCCCGCTGCATGCCGACATCGAGATGCAACCGCAGGTCGTGGCCGCGGATCGGATCCACCCGCTCCCCCGTGCCCACCGGACGTCCGGACGGATCGACGTACACGCACTGCTTGCCGTCGACGCCGCGCAGCAACGCGTCGTACTGCCGCTCGAGCCCGGCCTTGCCGACCCGAGATCCGAGCGCGAGGGTCGGCCAGAATTCCATGTCCTGCTCGTCCGCGATCCCGACGTATCCGAGGAGCGACGCCAGCATCTCCCCGTGCGGGTACTGTCTGCGGCCCGTCGGGTAGACGAGCACCCAGGGCAGCCGAGCGTCCACGATCGCCCGGGCCTGTTCGGGCCCGACGCGTCCGAGCACGACCTGGATCTCCCCGCCGGTACTGCTCCGCAGTTCCTCGTCGAGCTTCTCCAGTGGCATGCCGAGGAGCGCCGCGAGTTCGTAGCGCGCCGACGGGGCACCTTCGGCGAACATCCGGGCGACCACCGCGACGGTGTACTCGGCGACGTTGGTCGCGACGGGAACGCCGGTCCGGTCGAGGATCTGACCACGCTCGGCGGGCAGACGGATGCAGCGGAGCATCTGCGTGTCGCTCGTCGCGCGGAACTCGGTGCCGTGCGCGGTCTGCATCTGCCACGCGAAGACCGACATCGCGGCGAGCGAGGCCGTCAGCGTCAGCGCACCCACCGACACTCCGCGCGGCAGACGGCGCTTCTTTGGTTCGGTCACCCACAGCGGCCGGGTCACGCCGTCGCGGCGCACCGCGAGCACCAAGCCGATCGAGACGAACCCGATGATCGAGGCGGTGCCTCCGTAGCTGAAGATCGGGATCGGCATGCCGGTGTGCGGCAACAGCGACAGGCTCTGGGCCACCGACACCACGGTATGCAGCCCGAACACACCGCCGATACCCGCTGCGACGAGTGCCGCCTCCCGGGTGCGTGCGACGCGGGCGGCGACCACGGAACGCCACACGATGATCACGACGGCCGCCACCACAGCGATGCCGGCCACCAGGCCCCACCCGTACACGAGACTCGCGAAGGCGAGGTCGTGTTCCGATTCGGGGAGGTACTGGGCCCGCAGGTCGTAGTCCGGTTCGCGCCCGAGGCCCCACCACCCCGCACTGCCGATCGCGATGTCCGCTTGCCATGCGGCCCAACCCGATCCCTGTGGGTCGGCGTCGTTCGACAGGAAGACGTGGATCCGCTCGAGCTGGTACGGACGCAGGAACAGCACGGCCATCGGCAGCGAGGCGAGCCCGAGCGCGAACAGCGGGAACAGCGACCGCAATGGGACTCTCGCCAGGATCAGCATGAGCAGCACGGTCGCCACGAGCACCACGGCGGTCGAAAGGTCGGGTTGCAGCGCCACCAGGGCGATCGGCACCGCCGACACGATCAGGACACCGACGAACCGGCCGAGCGTGTACCCGCCGGCCAGTATTGCGGCGGGAACCATGACCAGCGCGAGCTTGGCGATCTCGGAGGGCTGCAGGGTGAACACGCCGAGATCCAGCCAGCGTTGAGCGCCCTTGGTCGCGATACCCACCAGCGGCACCGCCGCGAGCAGGACCACCGAGGCGGCGAACAGCGCCCACCCGAAACGGCTCAGAGCGGCGATCCGCATGCGCGAGGTCGCCCACATCGCACCGAGCCCCACGGCGGCGAGCGCGGCGTGACGCACTGCGAGCGACGACATGCCCGTCGAGATCATGTTGAGCATGCCGAGAGCGACCAGGGCGACGGCCGCCGCGACGAGCCAGGGATCGGATGGGTGCCTATCCGCCGTCACGAGAGCCCCCGGGCACGCAGGCGGCATTCTCGGTGGGAACGTACACCGGCTCGGACGCGGCCTCTGCAGGAACGGTGGTGGCCGCGGCGACGGCGAGCGCCGACCCGGGTGGCAGGTCGACGCTTCCGATGCCGTAGGCCTCCGGGCTTCCCGCCGGCACCGGCAGGGTGATCGCCCGGCCCGGCAGTGTCACGCCCGTACATCGGTCGTAGACGGTCAGATTCCATGTGACCGCACCGATATTCGCCGCGGGGTCGAGCCCGACGTCGACGCGGACGGTGCACGATCGTCCCGGCTCGCACGGACCGTTCGCGAAGCTCGCGGCGACCTGCGTGATCGGTCCGGCGTTCGCGGGAAGACCGGTGTCGACGGGACCCGGCACGCCCGCCTCTGGTGCCGCTTCGGGCACCGGCGGCGGTGGTGAGACCGGATCGATCCGGTCGTCCATCGACGAGTCCACCGGGTCGAGAAGGGTGTGCCAGCCCCGATTCAGCTCCGACCACGCTGCGGGAGCTACCCACGCCAGCCCGACGAGCGCGATGATCGCGACCAGCGCGATGACCGTCCGGCGTGGCGGCAGCCGTCGCTTCTTGCGATGCCACACCGTCCCGGCCGGCGGGCGACGTCGATTCGGGACGAAGGCCCTCTTTTCCGTCACGCGCGGCACGTCTGCCCGTTCCGCCGTACCGTCCACCGGACGAGCATGCCCCTTCACCACCGAGACGAGCGCGGCGATCTGCGATCGTTTCCTTCCTACCTCGGTTTCGTCGAATTCGGTTGCGGCAGCATAACGAACGCGTCTCGCCAGGCCGACGAGATCCGACGACTCGGCGATCGCCGCGTCCACCCTCTCCTCGAGCGCTTCGTTGCGGCAGTTCGTCACGATTCGGCGAAGAAGTCCGGCCGTCGCGTCGCGCACCTCGTCCCAGGAGCCCGCGTTCTTGACGCAGTCGATGGTGAGCTGACCATCCTCGGACACCATCACGGCGTCGCCTCGGAGGCGGATCGGATGGTGGCCCCGGGTGTGCGCGAGTTCGAGTTGATCGACCGTATCGGTGACGAGCAGCGCGGCCTGCGCAGGTGTCAAAGTCGCTACGGCAAGCAGTCTTCCGAGTTCTACGCCGCCCCCTGCGTCGTCGTCCGTCCGTGTGGGCGGGACGGATCGAACCTCGACGGGCTCGTAGTCTCTCGCATGGATTCCCAAGACTGCTTCGATCATCGCGCATCCCGAAAACGCCAGGCCTCCCGCAAGTGTCAGCCAGACCGGAGCGGGCGGGTGAATTGACCTTGAATTGCCTTTCCCACTTGACGACTCGTTACCGAAATCCATTGTGTGTCATTTGCGCAAGAGTTGCCTCGACTTTCGAACGAAACCTTGCGGCACTTCTGCCCCAGAGGCTGTTACCGCCGGGAGCACCCACCTATCACTCGCCGTCCGCATACACCGTGTCGGGACGTGCCGGGTGGTGGCGCCGGGCGTCGAACGGTTCGAGCCAGACCTGCACCGTCGCGAACAGGCCGCGCTGCGGGAGCCGGAAGTCGCCGAAGCGGTCCTGGTGAGTCAGTGGACCTTCCGGTCCGAGATCCACTCCACGGACGACGGCACGCTCGGTGTGCGCGACCCACAGTTGCCGCGGGTTGGCCCGGAACCACTGCCCGTTCGGCAGGTGCCCACCGAGCCGCATCCGGCCGGCGCCGAGCACCGGCCCGGCGGCGCGACCCATCGCGGCCAGCACCGTCGGGCTGTGCCAGAGGGCATCGGGCATCAGACTGCCCGCCGCGTTCATGACGGTGGTCGCCGGCGAGGTGGTCATCCGGAGATCCCACTCCAATTCGGTACCGACGGTCACGTGCAGGTCGGCGGGGTCGGTCCACTCGGCGCGCACGTCGGTCTGCTCGGTGCGGCTCAGCGCGCGACCGAGATAGCGCGGGCAGCTCAGTTCGGCGGGCACGTCGCTGTACACAGTCCATGCGCCGTCCGGGTCGCGGTGCCACACGGACGTGAAGCCGGCGCCGATGCTGTTAGTCGGGAATCTGCGCAGCGCGAGATAGTGGCCGCTCGCGAACGGCGCGCCGATCACGGCGTAGCCGGCGAAACGCTCCCCGGAAACCCGGGGCAGTTCGCAGGACTGCAGGGCGGCTGCGTGCGGGGTGATGGTCATGTCGTCCTCCTCGATTGCGGGTACTTCGATCCTGTGCTCACGGCGTCCGCACGTCATGAGGCCGCTGCCTCATCTTTCGGACCGAGCATCGTGCGAGGACACTGAGTCCATGACGTCCACGGGTGACGGTCCGCGACGGGCGGAACTGGTCGCCGCGCTGTCTCTCGCCATCGATCTGGGTCTCGGGCAGCCGATGGAACACATGCTGCGCTCGGCAGTGCTCGCCACGCGCATCGCCGACCGGATGGGACTGAGCGCCGACCAGCGGGACGTCGTCTTCTACGCCAACCTGGTGGCCTGGATCGGATGCCACGCGGACTCCCACGAACTGGCACGGATGTTCGGCGACGACATCGCGTTCCGCGCCGATACCTACGCGGTGGACATGACGGGACTCCCCTTCTTCCGCATGCTGATGGGGCACAGCGGGCGGGGACTGCCGTACACGGAGCGTTTCCTCCACGCCACGGCCTTCCTGTTCACCGCGCGCCGGCAGGTGTCCGAACTCATCCGATCCCACTGCGGGTCCGCGAGTGTTCTCTCCGATCGCGTCGGGCTGGACCCTCGGGTGAGCGCGATGCTGACCTTCACCTTCGAGCGCTGGGACGGTGCGGGGCTACCTTCGGGCGTTCGCGGCGACGAGATTCCGGTCGAGATGCAGATCGTGCAACTGGCCGACGTCGCCGAGGTGTACGTCCGTCTCGGTGGGTCCGCGCAGGCGGTCGCTGTCGCTCGTGCGCGAAGCGGAACCCAGTTCGGCCCGCGCGTGGCGCAGGTGTTCGTCGACGACGTCGACGCCATCACGGCGGGTGTGCTCGAACAGGACGCATGGTCGGCGGCGCTCGCCCAGGCGTCCGATCTTGACTACATCCTGAGCAGACCCGAACTCGACGAGACGCTGCGCGCGATGGCGGATTTCGTCGACCTCAAATGTCCTTACCTGTTGGGACATTCGAGACGCGTGGCGGATCTGGCGGCGGCCACGGGCCGGCATCGCGGCCTTCCGGTCGCGGAGGTCGAACTCCTCTACCGCGCGGGTCTCGTGCACGGACTGGGACGGATGGGTGTGCCCAATCAGATCTGGGAGAAGGTCGGTCCGCTCACCACCGCGGAATGGGAGCGGGTCCGCTTGTATCCGTATCTGACCGGGCGGATCCTCAGCCGCGTCGGTGGGTTGGAGGCCGTCGTCGCCGTCGCTGTGACGCACCGCGAGCGACTCGACGGCTCCGGATATCCCGGCGGGCTCCGGGCTGCCGACCTGAGCGTGACCGCGCGAATCCTCGCCGCCGCGGAGACCTATCAGCGGCTACGAGAAGCTAGACCGCACCGTAGAGCACTGACGGCCGAGGCCGCGGCGGCCAGGATGTGCCGCGACGCGCAGGCCGGACGACTCGACACCGAAGCGGTCGAGGCCGTGCTGCTCGCGGCGGGGCGCCCGACGAAGCGACGCGCCCCCTGGCCTGCGGGACTGACGGGTCGCGAGGTGGAGATCCTCAGACTCGTCGCTCTGGGTTATTCGAACCGGCAGATCGCCGACGAGCTGGGCATCGCGCACAAGACGACCCGCAATCACGTCGAGCACGTGTACACCAAGCTCGACGTCCACAACCGCACGCAGGCAGGACTCGCCGCCATCGACCTCGGCCTGAGCTGATTAATGTGGATCTGCCCCCCGCTTTCCGGGGTCGAACCCACACAAATCAGTGTCCGCACCAGACGATGCGCCAGATGTATGCCGACGTACTACAGGACTGGGTACTTCCTCGCCTCCGCACGCGACGGCGCGACGAGCCGGAAGATCTGGTGTTCTCGACCGATATATACGCCGTCGAGAACACCGGATCGGAACGGCGTCCTCGTCCCCCTACCGCGTGTCGTCGGAGTGGCTGACGACGTTGACGACCGTGCCGTCCGGTGCGCGCACGAAGAACCGCCGCACTCCCCACGGCTCCGTCGTCAACGGATACACGATCTCGAACCCCCGACGCTGCGCTTCCTCGTAGGCCGCCTCCACCTCGTCGCCGACGTGGACGGAGATCGCCGAGTCCACAGGAGCTGACTCGTCACCGCTGACCAACTGGACGACGGCACGACCATCGGGAGTGGCGAACCGCGCGACCCACCCGAGGTTCATCTCCTCGGCGCTCAGCCCCAGATAGTCCGCGTAGAAACTCCGCGCCTCCCCGATGTCCGGGACGTTGATATTCGTGGTGATGCCGGTCGGACGCATGCGGTTCACTCCTTCGACGATCTTCGGTGGGTTCGACCCCGCTCAGCGGGGTTCATTCCCCACAAATCGGGTGATGGGTCATCTCGAATTCGAGTACACCACTACCCGCGCTTCGGAGTCCCGAGAATGAGTACGCAACCCGGACAGTGGCGGCTGTTGGACGAAGCCGAGGCCGCTGCACTCTCCCTGTCCGACGAATCGCACACCCCGCCCCGAGAAGGACGAACTCACCGTCGCTGTGCGAAAGTTCTTCCGCAACAAGGGCGCCGACTACCTCGATGATCCGAACGTCTCGTCCGTCGGCGTCGGATACAAGCATGTGGACGGCAAACCCACCGGCGAGCTCGCCGTGCAGTTCACAGTGAATGAGAAGGTATCGGAGCCCGAAGCTCTCGAAGCATTGGGCACCTCCCCGCTTCCCGAGAGCATCACTGTGAACGGTGTGAAGGTTCCGACCGATGTGATCGAGCGGTCGTACGAACCCGCATTCCATCGCGCCCCGGAAGCAGCGACGCCGCCCCGGAAGACGCGACTGGATCCGATCGTCCCGGGTGTGAGCGTCGGGCACACGAGTGTCAGTGCTGAGAACCTCGACCAGCTCGAGGTGCTCGACCTCGACGAGTTCCGGGTCTTCCAGATTCCGCTGGCCGAGATCGAACAGCGCGCCCGACTGCGGTTCCCGCAGGCGTTGCGTGATGCGGATCTGCAGGTCGCGGCGGAGGCGATCGCCGAGCCACTGGATTCGGTGGCCGCCATCCACTGGTGACGGCTCGACAGACGTGGGAGCGTTTGCGTCCCTTTAACTCTCGCGCGCTGAACCGAGGCTCGCCTCGCGTGTAGCGCGAACGAGCCTCGGTTCAGCGCGTCAAGTTGCGCCTGTTACAGTCGCCGCGCTGGTCTCGAGGGGGTCGAGATCACGTCGAAGGGGGGGCACGTGAAGTCGTTTCTGCTACGTAAAGTGCTGCCGATAATCGGCGGGATAACGGCGCTGCTGCTACTTCCTCGGGCGTCCGCGCTCCTGGGTCCCGAGATTCCATCGGTACCGACCTTGGTACCGACGACATCCGCTCCATCCACACAAACGAGCCCACGAACCCTTCCCCCGCCATTGCCGGACGGGTTCCCCTCCATGTTGTTTCCCCCACCGAAGATCGACGTCGAGCCAGGGCAACCGCAACCGATCGACACCAGATACGGCCTAACCTATGAGATTCCGGCGGACTGGAAGAACGACCACGGCGCTAGCTCCGGATGGTCCGGTGAGGAAGGTCATGCCGTCTACGGCAGCGTCGGTTCGTTCGGCTACGGGTCCTGTCCCGAAAAGGACGGAGGCTGGCTGGCGATGTCCGGCGTGGCGGGCTCGCGAGATATCGACCTCGAAACCGTAGCTACCGAGAGGATCCGAGACGTCGAGTGGATCTTCGACGACAACGCCGGCACGCGGCCGACAGTCGAGTACACCGCACCCGTATGGTTCGAGATCGCTGACCGCCCCGCCATTCGAATTTCCGCACGTATCACTGATATTCCGGAGGTCAGTGGTTGCGAACCCGACGCCGCCCGGTTCGACATCGTTGCCACCCCGGGCTATGCGACGGCGCAGACCATGGTGTTGATGGTGCAGGTCAACGAAGGCGCGTACGACGTCGATGCCGCCGACGACATCATCGCAACGCTCCGACCGTCTTGATCGACTTTTGGACTCATTGACACCGCAGCACTGTGCAGATCCCAGTCGATGGAGCTCTCGTCGAGTGCACTCGACGAGACGAACCGCGGCACCTGTTACAGTCTCCGCGCTGATCTCGAGGGGGTCGAGATCCAGTCGGGAGGGGGCACGTGAAGTCGTTTCTGTTGCGCACCGTACTGCCTATTGCAGGAGGGATAGCAGCAATCCTGCTGCTACCGCGGGTGTCCTCGATTGTCGGCCCTGACGTCCCCTCGGTTCCGACCTTGGTGCCGACTACCTCCGCGCCATCGGCACCGGTGGGTCCACGAACCTCTCCCCCGCCATTGCCGGAGGGGTTCCCCTCGATGCTGCGCCCACCGCCTCAGATGACCGCCGCTCCAGGTGCGTCGCAACCGATCAGCACGAGATACGGTCTTACATACGATATTCCGGCGGACTGGACCAACGACTACCGTTCTATCGCCGGATGGTCCAACGAGAACGACAAGGCCAGTTATGGAGCTGTCGGGTTCTTCGGTTACGGTTATTGCCCGGAGGAAGACGGGGGCTGGCTTGCGATCTCCGGCGCGGCAGGTTCGCGGGACCTGGACCTCGAATCGGTAGCGCAACAAGAGGTCCGCGCCGTCGAGTGGATTTTCGACGACAATGCCGGAACATTGCCGACGGTCGAGTACACCGGCCCCGTATGGTTCGAAGTCGCAGGGCGGCCCGCGGTCCGCGTCTCAGCCCTCGTCACCGATATCCCGCGAATCAGTTCGTGCGAACCAGGCTCGGCCCGCTTCGACGTCGTGGCGACGCCAGGTTACGCCACCGCAGAAACCATGGTGTTGATGGTCGAAGTCCACCAGGATATCGATGGCGCGTACGAGGGCGGGGTTGCAGACGACATCATTTCGACGCTTCGACCCACCAAACGAAGCGCATCAAGAAGACAGAAAGTGTCATGGGCCAGACATTCAAGGCAGCTCCCGAAGAAGTAGCCGGAGCCGCTGTGTTATTCGATGACATTGCCGACGACGCCTCGGCCTCCACCGACTACATACGTGCGGAATGCAGTGTTCAGCAAGGATTGGGCGCAGGTGTACTTGCACTATTGAGCGCCCCTCTGGCAGCGACCGCGGACTTCATGTCTTCCCGGTACGGCGGCTTGGCGGCGGTTACTCGGTCGACCGGTGTGGAGCTCAACCGAGTTGCGTGGATGTACGCAGACCAAGAGGCCCAAACATATGACGCTCTCAACGCGAACATACTGTTCGAAGAGCCGACCGACGCCCACTACGACCCGTACACCCCAGCGCCCGGCCCCGCAGCTCCGTTCCTCGACCCGGTGACTTACCGGAAGGCAGAGGAAGTAGACCTTCCGCTGTCCGAAGTAGGAGCCGAGGATATTCGGCAAGTCATCGCGGACGCAGCAGGTTGGCTCGGAGATGTAGACGACGCGATTCACGCTGCAACGGGATGGAGTCCGCTCCTGCAGTTCGTGGAGCCATTGACGGGAAACTGGAACGAACTGAAGCGTATCGGCGACGCATACCGCATCGCAGCCGAAGGTATGGAGACGTGCGGTTCCAACGTCCGCGCCGGCTATGAACAACTCGATCCGCATTGGGACGGCGCCACGGCTCAAAGCTTCACCGAACACGCCGAACGCCAGGCAGCAGCTATGGAGTGGGAAGGCCCGGTAGGCCGAGTAGCGAAAGAGATGTGTTTCTTCACCTCCGACAAGGTCAGACAGGCGGCTATCAGCGGGGTTCAGCGACTCGCCACGATGCTGGAAGCGGAAGTCTCACTCGAGAACACCACCCAGGCATTGAAGTTCGCCGTCAAGAAGATCCCCTGGATCGGCACGTACATCCAGGTGAACGCCATTGTCGAGATCATCAGACAAGCGGCTTCGCAGATCGATGATCTCGTCGATAGCGTGCGGGAGATCGTCGAGACGCTCGAAGGATTCCTTGGGGCGATGGCATCTCCGTCCGGCTATCTCAACGAGAAGTTCGAAGAGAAGCTTGCACCGATAACCGACGCCTACACCGACACCAAGACGAAAGCCGAACTCGCCATGGACATCGCCCGCGTGGCCGATGCAGGCGATACGTACAACGCCCCCAAATCCGGCTATGCCGTCGGCGACGATCCCTGGGCGGATGCCGTATGAGGGACGTCCCGCCCCACCTGGAAGCAGCCGTCCGCAGGATCCAGGACGCCGGACACGCCATCGACACCCGCCGCATCCGCGCCGACCAGGTGAGCAACGGTGACTGGGATACGCGCATCGACGTCGACGAAGCACTGATGAGCCGGCTCGCCGAAACCAACGCCGCATCCGACGCGCTCCGAGCCTTCGCGGCCCGCGTCGACGCAGGCACAGCCGAATGGCGCGACATCGAACGGATCCTTCGCACTCTCCCACCGGAAGTGATCGAACTGAAAGCATCGAAGCATTACCGCTGGTGTTGGGATCATCAGCCACCTGTCGCAACTCCGGTCGAGGACGAGCCAGGGCCGTACAGAATTCCCTGGCAGCGATGATCGACCATCACGTGCATTCGTTGTAGAGCTATCCCTGCGGACGTGGATTGCGAGCTGGTGCAACTCCTCCTGATTTGGGTGGTTCCACCCCCGGATAGCGGGGCTGGAACACCCAAGTCGTTGTCGCGTCGGCATCGACGGCCAGGATCTCGCGCAGCGTCAGATCGTGGTGGCCGCCAACTCAGTGCGTAGGCGATCGAGCTGCTCTGGTGTCACGGCCGTCGCGAATCGCTTTTTCTTGCCGCCACTCGACGGATGGTCGAGATAGACGAACGCTCGGGGACGGCCGTCGTGAACGAACTCGGCGTATCGGTGCTCTCCGTCGAGACCCAGGTGGAACAATTGTGAAACCTCCCGAGCTGCATGCACGCCGATGACAGCAAAGACGCGAGCTTCTGACGCAGCCGACACCACCTGCGGGAGGTACTTTGTCGCACGTGTGTGACGCGCCTCGGCAACACCGATCTCATTCCTGCCCTTACCCTGATTCCACCGAAAGACCGACTGCGAAGCAGCGTGTCGAACTGAAGAAAGTGCCCCCTGAACTGGGAAGATTGGAGTTCTCACAGAACAAATCCACCAGTTCACGAAAGGCACTTCCGGTGAAAGTGCCCCACAAGTTCATCGACGGCTCCGCGATGTTCGACGAGGACAACCTCGTCTCGTGCGCCGGCCTGGTCCCGATCATGGCCTTGGCCGAACACACCCGCCTGCCGGACCTGCTCGCCGAGAAGGTTTCGATCACCACCACGAAGGTCGCGTCCGGGGCGGCGAACCCGGGCCCGAAACTGCTCACCCTGATCGCCGGGATGTGCGCCGGCGCCGACAGCATCGACGATATCGACCTGCTGCGCTCGGGCGGCATGAAGCATCTGTTCGGCAACGTCTACGCGCCCTCGACTGTGGGAACGCTGCTGCGCGAGTTCAGCTTCGGTCATGCCCGTCAGCTCGAATCCGTGCTCCGCGAACACCTGATCGCACTCACCGCCCGGGTCGAGATCCTGCCCGGTTTGGCCGAGCAGGCGTTCCTCGACATCGACTCGCTGCTGCGCCCGGTCTACGACCGCGCCAAACAAGGCGCGAGCTACGGACACACGAAAATCGCCGGCAAACAGATCCTGCGCAAAGGCCTGTCCCCGCTGGCCACCACCATCAGCACAGCGGACTCCACGCCGATCATCACCGGGATGCGACTGCGCGCCGGGAAAGCCGGATCCGGTAAAGGTGCAGGTCGGATGGTCACGCAGGTCATCGTCACCGCCCGGGCAGCGGGCGCAACCGGTGCCCTCGTGGTAAGCGGTGATTCCGCCTACGGCACCCGTTCGGTCATCTCGGCGTGCCTGCGCGCGAAGGTGTGCTTCTCGCTGGTCCTGGCCAAGAACACCGCGGTCCGGTGCGCGATCGACTCCATCGCCGACGAGGCGTGGACCCCGGTGAAGTACCCCGGAGCGGTCCGCGACCCGGACACCGGAGCGTGGATCTGAAGATGCCGAGGTCGCCGAAACCACCTACACCGCTTTTGCTTCCACCACGACTCCGGTTACCGCCCGGTTGATCGTGCGCCGCGTCAAAGACGCCCGCTTCCCCGACGCGTTGTTCCCGGTCTGGCGGCATCATCCGTTCTTCACCAACACCACTACCTCGGCCGCCGACGCCGATGTCACCCATCGCCGGCACGCGATCATCGAAACCGTCTTCGCCGACCTCATCGACGGGCCGCTGGCGCACATGCCGTCGGGGCGCTTCGGGGCGAACTCCGCGTGGGTGCTCTGCGCGGCGATCGCCCACAACCTGCTGCGCGCCACCGGCCTTCTTGCAGGTGGTGGGCATGTTCGCGCCCGTGGGGCGACGCTACGGCGCAAGATCGTCGATATCCCGGCCCGATTGTGTCGACCGCAACGAGAACCGATCTCGCGGCTACCCACGCACTGGCCCTGGTCGGACGCATGGCTTCGACTGTGGACCAACACCATCGGCCACAGCCCGCCAGCTATCGCCTGAACACCGACCGACCCGCCGAGACGGCACGACCGGAACCGCACCGTGGAAAAGCTCGGCAAACCAGCGGTCACCGCATGCCCGCAACTGCCCATACATCCACTCGCCCGGCCGGAATGGGCTTCGGCATCACGTCAGTGGATTCAGGCTAAGAATCTCGACGCAGTCATTTACGGCAACGACGGTCGGGTGTACACGACGTAGTGGAAGGGGTCGTAGCCCAGAAGGCCCGGGATCCTGTCTCCAGGCCGCGTGCGCCCCCACAACTCTCGCGCGCTGACCCGAGGCTTGCCCCGCGTGTAGCGTGAGCAAACCCGGGTTCGGCGCGCGAGGAAGCCCATTGCAATCCCCTATCGTCCACATATCAAATTCGGGTTCGAGTTCGATCATTGCCGGTCGCTCGTCGTCCCTGTCTCCGTTCGGATCCGCCCCCATACAGTGGCCAACGCCACGATGCTGCTCGCCCATGCTTGAGCCGAGCAATAGATCGCTCTCACGTCGCAGGACATCTTCGATGAACGATTCGGATTGACAGAAGAACCGCATCGACCGAACGCTCTCACCGCACGACCTTCGGTTCAGAATTCGTAGCGCGAAAGCCTCAGGCTCGAGCGGCGGATATTGTGCCGGGATGAGCTTTGCGGCACTTGACCCCCTCGACGTCGCCGGCCGTGTCGTGCAACTGCTCGAGGCCGGCCGCCGCAATTCGACGTACAAGCTCGCGACCGTCATGGCGCTCGTCGACATCTGCGTCGAGAACACCGCTGCTCCCGACGGGAGTCTCACTGTTCCGATCGACGAGATCACTCATCGGGTCATCGGCTATTACTGGAATCAGGTCCGGTCGTTCCACCGCCACGGACGGCTTACTCAGGTCAGGCGCGGACGTTCGATCCCTGATCGAATCGCAGAAGCCAGAGACGTCCTGATACTCGACGGGCTTCGCACCGCGGAGGTAGCTCGCGAGTCCGCCCATCCGGTCTATCGACGACTCGTTCGCTCCGTACGGCTGACGATCGCGCAACAGCCACTTACGCACCTGCAGAGCGTTCCTCACAGCGCTACCCGCGACGAGTTCATGTACGACGCGGCGGGCTTCCACAAGAAGATGACCATGAGCGACGTCGACCGAATCGCCGTCATCGTGCTGCGACCAGGAGTTCCCGAAGGCTTACGACGGACATCCGTACTGCTCAGGACCTTCGTGCGCTCCGTGTGGGCGCACGACGTCATCGACCTCAATCGCGCCGAACTCGACGCCGAGGACATCGACGGGTTTCTCTTCGGCACCGACCGCACAGCACTGCGTGCTCTCGTCGACCCACTCCGTGACCTGCAGTCAGGTCGTTGCTTCTACTGCGACGGCCGTCTGCAATCCGATGTCCACATCGATCACGTTGTGCCTTGGTCGATGATCCCCATCGACGGTGTTGCCAACCTGGTGGCAACCGACGCACGATGCAACCTCGACAAGTCGGCGAGCATCCCGGTGCAGGACCACGTGACACGAGCCCTGGAACGACAATCCTTGTCCGAGATTTCCAGCCTTACCCGCATCCCGGTCCTGCACAAGCGGACGGCGTCGGCTGCTCACGGCGTGTATGCGGCCTTGCCTGCCGGCTCGTTGCTGTGGAGATCGTCCGGGACGTACCAACCGCACGCGCCCTGAACGACCCGCGGCCGCTCTCACCGATATAGTTCTGTCCTGCGGCCCGACGGACTTCCGCTGCGATGAGCAGCCACGGACATGCCCCCACCCGCACGAGTGGATTCGTGCTGCCTTGGGGACCTGACTGTGACGCTGCTTCGTACTACCGCCCGCCGGATCGTCGACCTCGATCGTCCTGAATCACTCGCGGAGCAGTTGTTGGAGCAAATGCTGTTCCGCACGGGACGACGTGCCGGGGAAGCCGAGCAGAGGTCCTGGACACGGAGCCTGCCTGTTCTCGCTCGCGATCTCGTCGACGCCGGTCTCCACGACGTCGAGATGCTGCTCGAATATCACTTGCCGTTGACGTCCCAGCGAGCCGACGTCGTCCTCGCAGGGACGCATCCACAGACCGGCGCGGCTTCGTACGTGGTCGTCGAACTGAAGCAATGGTCGGCAGCGCGCCGATATGAGGACAACCCCGAACTTGTCGAGGTATCCGGGATGCCTGGAGGACCGAAGCTGCATCCTGCCGCGCAGGTGAAGGGTTACTGCGACTACCTCGCGGACTTCGCCCGTACGGTGTCCGATCAACCGGACGCTCTTGCAGGCATCGCCTATCTGCACAATGCGACCGATCCGGGAGCCGTTGCCGATCTGCGTTCCTATCCGATGAGCGTCACCGGGCGCATGTTCACCGCTGGCGAGCGCGGGGACATGATCGAATTTCTCCGGAGTCGCCTCGCACCCACGCCCGGCTACGCCGCCGCCGACGCTCTGATGAAGTCGGCAATCGCACCGTCGCAGCAACTGCTCAAAGTTGCCGCTGCAGAAGTACGCGACCGGCCACAGTTTCATCTGCTCGGCAATCAACAACTCGCCGTCGACCTCGTGCTTCACGAGGTGGAGCAGTCTCGCGCCGCCGATCGAAAGCGCGTCATCATCGTCACCGGTGGTCCCGGTAGCGGCAAGAGCGTCGTGGCGTTATCGCTACTCGGTGAGCTCGCCCGGCGCGGCCGAACCGTGCTGCATGCGACAGGGTCCCGATCGTTCACACAAACCCTGCGGAAGGTTGCGGGGCACCGCGCGCCGCGCGTGCAGAAGATGTTCAAGTACTTCAACCAGTTCATGACGGCGGATCGCAACGGACTGGACGTCCTCATCCTCGACGAGGCGCACCGCATCCGTGAGACCTCCGTCGACCGGTACACACGAGCCGAACTCCGCACAGACCGGCCGCAGGTCGACGAACTCATCGCGGCCGCGCGCGTCCCTGTTTTCCTTCTCGACGAGCACCAGGTTGTACGCCCCGGGGAGATGGGATCCTATGCCCAGATCGAACATTACGCAGCCTCACTGGGTCTCGAGACACAGCACATCCACCTGGGAGAACAATTCCGCTGCGGAGGCAGCGAAGAGTACTTGCTGTGGGTGAAGCGGCTACTCGACCTCGAAGACGGAGGGCCGTTCGAGTGGAGAGGCGATCCCCAGTTCACCGTTCGCGTTGCCGACAGCCCCGAAGAGATGGAGCACCTTCTCTCCCAGCAGAGGGATCTCGGATATTCGGCGCGGATGACGGCCGGTTACTGCTGGCCGTGGAGCGACGCAGACAAGGACGGGAATCTGGTGCCCGACGTTCGGATCGGTAGTTGGGCACGCCCGTGGAACAGCAAGAGCGACCGCAGAATCGGTGACGCTCCCCCATCTGCACTCTGGGCCACTGAGGACGGCGGGTTCGGGCAGGTCGGTTGCGTCTACACGGCCCAGGGTTTCGAATACGATTGGAACGGAGTCATCCTCGGACCCGATCTGGTCTGGCGTAACGGACGATTCACGACGATTCGCGAGGCGAACCGCGATCCCGATTTCAAGAACCGCACACGAATTTCCGACGTGCGCTTCGACAGGTTGGTCCGCAATGTCTACAAGGTGCTGCTTACCCGCGGAATGATCGGCACCGTCATCTACTCGACCGATGCCGAAACGCGAGATGCGCTCCGTCAACTGATCTCCGACTGACCCTCACGACGACGACCGAACACCGAGCACGGCCCGACGGGCTTCCGCAGCAGGACATGCCCCCACCCGATGCGAACCTGAGAAGGCGCATGGGCAATGACCAGCTGGATCGTAAAGATCAACGAGAAGACACCACAGCACTGGGATTACGCACGAGACGACGGCTTCTGGGACGTCCGTAGCCCGTCGTACTTCAGGAAGATTGTGCCCGGTGACGACATCTACTTCTGGATCACGGGTCAGGGCAATGGGTTTGTTGCACGTGCACGAGCGACTTCCGGTCTATACGAAATCACCCCGAGCTCGCAACCCGCGCACTGGAGCGACGTTCAAACCGGCGGCTACACACACCGATTCGAGTTCGAAACAATCAGTGAGGACGTAGTTTCATCGCCCACCTGGGCACAGCTACAGAAGCTACTCGGCAAAGATCTCGCGGCACAGGCCGGAGCCAACCAGGTGTCCGACCCGTCTGCCGAAAGTCGCCTACGCTCACTGTTCGGCACCGAAGCCGATCTCGCTTTCGCCCACTTCCCCGTCGTCGACGTCGAGTTACCCAAGAGCCTCCCGACGTACGAGAAGGGCGATGACGTCCGTAAACGCGCTCAACGAGCCATTGCTGTGCGATACGGTCAGCCGAAGTTCCGTCGCGCACTGCTGGCAGCGTATGAACGTCGTTGCGCAGTCACCGGATGCGACGTCGAGGCGGTCCTGGAAGCAGCCCATATCGACCGCTACTTCGGAGAGCACAGCAACCATGTGACCAATGGTCTGCTCCTCCGCGCCGACCTCCACACCTTGTTCGACCTGCAACTGTGGACAGTGCGCAGCGACCTCACAGTCGCAGTGGCTCCCCAGCTCGAGAGCAGCGAGTATGCAGCCTTCGCGGGCAAGCGGATTCGAGTACCGAAAAGCTCCGCTCATCACCCTGATGCTGCGGCGCTCGCTCGGCATCGAGACGCGTGCGACTGGGTCCGATCGGCTTCATAACTCTGGCAGAAGAGGATTATGGCGATCGCCGCAGAGATGTCGCGGCCCGCGTGATCATATAAACCGTTGCGCTGAAGCGACTTCGAAGGATCTGCTTGCGCGCACAACCGAAGGAGTGCCAAAATCTCAAGATCGTCACCGATCCGCGTGGCGTCACAAGTGAAGAAGGCCCGCCAGGAGCGGCAACTCCCGACGGGCCGGATGTCCGACTTATAGGGAGTCGAACGTGGGCCAGAATACCCTGGCTGGCGGCGTGCGTCGTGGACCGCGCCTGGCCAGCAACTTCACCATCCTCAGCAACGCCGTCATCAACGACGAGCGCCTCTCCTTCCGCGCACGCGGTGTGCTCATCTGGTTGCTGTCCAAACCGGACGACTGGCGTACCCGGTCCGACTCGATCGCCGGCCAGTCGCCGAAGGAAGGTCGCGACGCCATCCGCTCCGCTCTCCGAGAGCTTGCCGAACTCGGATATCTGATCCGCGAGAAGATTCAGAACGAGCGTGGCCAGTGGATCACCATTCAGACGATCTACGAGGAGCCGCACGTCCAGCCGGGCCCTGAAAATTCGACCCGCGGCAACGCGGACATCGGAGAGCCAGGCGGTCTTTTAAGTACTGATTCACCAAGGACGGAAACCAACCGCACGTCCCAGGTCTCGAACGCATCGCACAGTCCCGAGGTCGCCCGGTTGGCGGCGGCATGTAAAGAATCCGGACTGACAGCAACATTCGCGTACCTCAGGCCGGATGCCGTAGCCGCGATCGAAGCGTTGATCGCGACGCACGGCGTTCCGACGCTGGTAGCGACCGCGAAGGCTGCGCATCGCCCCAGCGATCCGATGCGATACGCGCACGCGTGGCTACCGATGTGGCAGGGACTGTCCGTTCCACGGATCCGACCGGCGAAGTGCGGAGCGTGCGACGAGTACGGGTGGCTACCGGACGACGCGCACGGCAGGGCGGTGAGGTGTCCCTGCCGAACTGCTCAGGCAGCGTGAAGAGCCGAAACTGCGGCTACTCGCACAGGTTCATTTCGTCGAGATTCCCTGCCTCACTGATGCAATCACTGTAATCCTGCAGGTCGGTTCCGATCTGGTCGAGATCGTTTCCGAGCTGGTCGACGGCGGTGAAGAATATGACGATGCCAACAATTCCGAAGATCACGGCAAGGGCACTGAGGATGGTGCCCGAGATCGCGGTCTTCTTGTTCGTCGCCTTGTTCTTACGGCAACGGCTGATACCCGCCAGACCCAGAGCGAGCCCGATGATGCCGAGAATGAAGCCGATGAACCCGGTGATCGGCATCAGGCAGAATAGGAGACCAACGATCCCCAGAATCAGCGAGGCCAGACCCATCCCATTCCTCTCCGGATTGACGGGAGCCGGTGCTCCGAATCCCGGCCCCGTCATGGGACGAGTCTGCTCTGTCCACTGATTTCCGTCCCACCACCGCTCGACGCCCGGGCTATTGCCGTCCGCGTACCATCCCGCTTGCGTGCTCATCACTTGTCCATTCTCGACTGGGATTTGTTGGACTAATCGGCATGCAAGCGAGCACTGTTACCGGTTCCGCCCAGTGGCGGGTCGCAGTAAGAGTGCACCGCCGGTGCCTGCTGTAGTGGAGCTCATCAAGGGACCGACCGAGTTGGCGCACCGCACCGCGTTGCCACTGCCCCAGAGTTCACGGTATAGGCCGGGCCGGCAAGAGATCGATTCTGTGGAGACCAGCGTGCTCACCGACGACGTCGAGGGCCCCATATACTGCTACTCGGCGGACGGTCGTAGAAGGTCACCCGCATCGCCTGGAAGCGACGGCACGTGTTCGTCGAGCCAACCCATATCCAAGACCACGCCAAGTGGGATCCCCTGCCCGACGGTGCATCGTTCGAGATCGCGCGCGACATTCGCGATATCCTGCTGGGTGCAATACCCTCCGGAGTGACGTTGACGCGGCGAGCCGTAGCGGCGTTTGACGGTCAGCGGGTGCACCGCTCCGACCAAGTCACCGACGGCGCGTTGGTCATCATGCGCGACGATCGGAACGACCGGCGCTGGTGGACGTGGGCCGGCTCGAAGGCCAGCCGCACCTCGCGGCGTGGACCCTGGGCTTGGTTCCGCCGCGACAACGGATCGGGCCTGGATGGCTGCGCTTGCACGTCGACCTGACGGTCGCTGATATCCGTGACGGACTGCCCGCGTTACGCACCCGAGTTCGAAGCTGCTCTCTGCGATGGATGCCGGCGCACTGCGGGTTTGAATTTCTCGGCAGCGTTGCCAGAGCACCGGGACTGCTGCACGGATCGATGACATCTGAACTGCGGTGTCGTCAGGCACTGCTGGAAGGATCGACCCCGTGCCCGAGCCCTACACGAAAGAGTTCCGCGACGACGTCGTGCGCGTGGCCCGCCACCGCGAACCAGGCCAGCACTTGCGGCAGTTCGCCGCGGACTTCGGCATCAGCGCATCCTGCTCGACCAACTGGATGCGAAAGGCTGACGTCGAAGACCGCATCACACCCGGCACCACCGCCGGTGAGAGCGCTGAACTGCGCGAAGGGAAGTACCCCCGCCGAGCACCGCACCGACGAGGGCAAGCTCCGCCTGTGTGATCAAGGACGTCTGCTCGAACCAGATCGTCGGCTACTCGATTGGTGACCGGATGAAGTCTCGACTCGTTGTGGCCGCCCTCGAATCCGCAGTGGCTCGGCGAGGTTCGGTCGCCGGGTACGTGGTGCATCCCGATGGCGGATCGCAATTTCGCAGCCGGCATTCGTTCGCGTTCTGGGGCTGTCACGGCTTGGTCAGGACGATGTGCCCGGGTCGGGGCGAGCCGGCGACAACGCCGCGATGGAATCGTTCTTTGCGCTGCTCCAGCGCAACGTCCTCGACCGGCAGCGTTGGGTCACTTGCGAGCAGTTGCGCGTCGCGATCGTCACTGGGGCACCACCCGCTTGCGGTAAGAGGATCGCGCGGACTTATCACCGTTGGAAACGTCAGCTCCTACTGGGCAGATTGACGCCTGTCGAGTTCGAGACATCATGACTACACCAACCGCACAGGCTGCGTGATCGAAACTGTCACCGAGTCGTGCACCAGGTCCAATCGTCCTGGTCTACGCGGGACTGCTGCTGTCAGCTCTCAGCCTGCGCTGAGAAAGCGGACGTAACTAATTTCCAGGAGTTCTCGGTCAGGCTGCTCACTACGAGACGGCGGAACCACCATCAGCTTCTGTCCATGCCGCTCCTTCAAGCCATGCTCGAGCATCGGGCCGTCGATCTCGTCCAAAAGGGCCCTCCGGATCTCCACGACCAAGTCCGGCGTAATGCCAAGGATGTTCACGTCGTACGCAGCGTGGTGGATCTTGCACAGAGCGAGCCCGTTAGTCACCGACGCAATACCTGCCTCGTGTGAGTCAGGCACAATATGCGCAGCATCCAACAGCTCACTATGACCGAGAGCGCAGACCGCACATCGCGTTTCGTACGCACGCATCACAGTTGCACGAAAAACCGGCTGATGGAGCCGACGCTTTGTCTCTGCTACGACATATCGACGAAGCTGCTCTTCCGCTCGGGAATCGGGACGATGAAGATCGCGAGCGACTTCGGTGGCGATGACGAACTGGTGTTCGTCAGGTTCTTCCCCGATGATGAACACCGGATAGATGGGCTGGAACAAGCTCGGACCGACGCCGTAGAACCAGATCAGCGGCACTCCCTCGTTCATGGCCGCGCGTAAACCACGATTGTCCATGTTGTTCGGGTCGGTCGTCGACCACTTGTAGCGCAAGAGTCCGTCCGAGCCGACCTGATCCTCGTACGGACGCTTCGCACCGGGCGCGCGATACGTCGTACTGATGGACAGAGCTGACGAAAGCTCCTTCGGCTTCCGGATCCCGCGCGTCGGGTCCATGAGCCGGAACATCTCCCCATCGATCGTGAAGTCGAGGAGGTCCTGGCGACTGATCGGATCGAGACCGTCATTCGTGCGGATGGTCAACCATGCCATTGCCTCGCGACGGAGACGAGCACCGAAATCGTCGCCGCTCCACGAACCGTCACTCACAAATCCTCCTGATTACCCCATCAGAGACCACGCGCCGGCGATATTTCGGCGCATCAGTCGAATGATCCCTATTGAACCATTAGCAACTAGAACGCCTTCCTCGTGGCCTCACCCAGCGATTGCATGGAAGTGTCGTCTACTTTCCATGGGTCCCAGCCGGCGGACGGACCCTCATCACCAAGCCGGAATGCCTTCACTACGGCGCTGGCAGCGGCGTCAGGACCCGGATACGTCGCGCCCAGCAGCGCACAAACCTGAGCTCAAAGGCGACGAGAGGCCGGCTTCGCTCGGCCCGCGGTGGGTCACCGACCGGGTTAGGGTCGCTCCCGTGAGCACGCAAGTCGATACAGACGAGACAACTCCGCGCGAAGGCAATACAGGTCGGCGCCACCTCTCCGTCTTCGGCCTCGACTTTCTCGGTCTCGTCGTCGCCCTGTTCTTTTTCGCGTGGAGCCTGAGCCCCTCCCTCATCCCCCGCGAGTGGTATTTCCAGGGACTCATCAGCGGCGTGACGGGCATCGTCGGTTACGGCATCGGCGTGCTCGTCGCGTTTCCTGCACGACGATGGATCGCGCCGCGCCTCACGTGGTGGCGCCGGCGCCACACGGTCCGGCGCATCGCCGAAGTGGTGGTGGCCCTCATCGCGGTAGGGACACTTCTGGGGAGCCTGCTCGCCGCGGCGGAATGGCAGAACGAAATCCGGGTCCTTATGGGCATCGAGACCACAACGGGCTTCGCGTATCTCCGCACCGGACTGGTGAGCGTCGCGGTCTTCGCTGCCCTCCTCTACATCGCACGCGGATTGCGTTGGGTCGGACGACGCTTCGCGGAGTTCCTCGCGACCCGCCTGCGTGTTCCGGTCGCCGCGGCCGGTGTCCTCGCGCCGGTGATCCTCGTGCTCGCGGTGGTGGTATTCGTCGACCAGGTTCTGCTCGCGAGCAGCTCAATGGCAGCACGCATCGTCTTCGCCGACGACAACAACAGCACCGACCCCGGTGTGGAGCAACCGCAGATTCCCGAGCGGTCGGGAAGCTCAGCGTCGCCGTCGACGTGGGAGAGTCTCGGGCGTCAGGGACGCACGTTCGTCGCCGGTGGGATGGACGCCGAGCAGTTGACCGAACTGAACGACGCTCCCGCACTCGAACCCATACGGGTGTACGCGGGGCTCGAAGCCGACGGCACCACCGATGAGCAAGTGCAGTTGATCCTCGACGAACTCGACCGTACGAAGGCGTGGGAGCGGGAGATCCTCGTCGTCGCCGGCACCACCGGGACCGGGTGGGTGAACCCGTTCGCCGCCGACTCGATCGAAGCGATCTACAACGGCAACTCGGCGATCGCCGCGATCCAGTACTCCTTCCTGCCGAGCTGGATCTCCTTCCTCGTCGACGGCTCCGCCGCCAAGGCCGCCGGCAACACACTGATCAACGGTGTCCACGAACGGTGGTCGCAACTGCCGGAGGACCAGCGACCCAAGCTCGTCGTCTACGGCGAGAGCCTCGGCTCGCAATCCGCCGAAGCCGCCTTCGACGACCTCACTGACATGCGCAGCCAGATCGACGGCGCGCTGTTCGTCGGACCTCCGAACTCGAACCAGCTGTGGCGCAGCATCGTCGACCATCGCGATCCCGGCAGCCCCGAGGTCCTGCCCGTCTACGAAGACGGCGTCGCGGTACGGTTCGCCTCCGACCTGCAGACGCTCGAGGACCAGCAAGGACCGTGGAACGACCCGCGGGTCCTGTATCTGCAGCACGCGTCCGATCCGGTGGTGTGGTGGGGACCGGGACTGCTCTTCGAGCGACCCGACTGGCTCGCCGAACCTCCGGGCACGGATCGCTCACCGTCGATGCGGTGGTACCCCATCGTCACCTTCGCTCAGGTCGCGGCCGACATCATGGTCGGCACGTCGCCACCCGTCGGTCACGGCCACAACTACGAGGACCTCATCCCCTACGGCTGGGCCGCCGTGACGTCCCCAGAGGGGTGGACGCTCACCGACACGCAGCGGATCGCCGAGGCCGTCGAACAGTTGAACACCGCAGACGAGTAGTCGAACACGGCACGCTGCCCGAGGCTCTGCTAGCTTCTCCCCTACGGCTTCGCATTCCGTCTCTTCGCCATGCCTTCCTGCGCCCTGGTACCGACGAAAGCGACCGCCGATGACCACGACCCTCGATACACAGCCCGCACCTCCTGAGCCATCCCCATCGTTCTCGGCTCGGCTGAAGGACGGGATCCTGCGATGGCTGGGCCGGTTCCATCCGGTCGGCCTCGCCGTCGCGCTGCTGTTCTACTGCTGGTCGCTGTCGCCGTCCCTGCTTCCACGCCCCTGGTACCTGCAGGGTGTCGCGACCGGCATCAGCGTCATCACGGGCTACGGCATCGGCGTGCTCGTCGCGTGGATCGTCCGCAAGTGCGGCTTCGAGACGAACTGGTCGGCGACCGTCAAGAAGGTCGGCTGGTACCTGCTCGCAGCGGTCGCCGTCGTGGTGGTGCCGACCTTCCTCGTCCTCGGTTCGTGGTGGCAGGACATCAGCCGCGAACTCGTCGGGATGGAACCCGGCAGCAGCTGGGACTATCCGGGTGTGCTGCTCGTCGCCGTGGTGGTGACGCTGCTCCTGCTCGTCATCGGCCGCGGTCTGCGGCACGTGGCGCAATGGGTCACCGGACTCGTCGTCCGCGTATTGCCGGCTCCCCTGGCGCGCATCGTGAGTGTCGTGCTGGTCGGGCTGATCATGTTCTGGGCGGTGGAAGGTCTGCTGTCGATGGAGATCGCGCGGATCGCCAACGGATCGGCGAGGGCCGTCGACGAGGGCACCGCCGACGGGGTCGAGCAGCCACAGGCGCCGGAGCGATCCGGGTCGGACGCATCTCTCGAACCGTGGGATTCGCTGGGACGTGAAGGGCGCACGTTCGTCGCAGGCGGTCCGTCTCCGGAGGAGATCACCGCGGTGACCGGGGAACCCGCGATGATGCCGATCCGCGTCTACGCCGGTTACCGCTCCCTCGACAGTCTCGACGGCTACACGGACTACGACGAGATGGAGGTGCTCGCCTCGCATGTCGTTGCCGAACTCGACCGCACAGGCGCCTTCGAGCGCGAGTACCTCGCCGTGGCTACGACGACAGGTCGTGGCTGGGTGAACCAGGACGTCGCCGCCGCCCTGGAATACCTCTCGGACGGCAACTCGGCCATCGCAGCCATGCAGTATTCGTTTCTCGCCAGTCCCCTGGCTTTCCTCGCCGACCGGGTCTCGCCCCGCAATGCAGGTCGCGCGTTGTTCGAGGCGGTGTACGCGAGATGGAGTGTCCTCGATCCGGAAACCCGGCCGAAGCTGCTCGTCTTCGGCGAATCACTGGGCTCGTACGGAGGTCAATCGGCCTTCGCCGGCGTGCAGGACATGATCACCCGAACCGACGGCGCGCTTTGGGTGGGCACACCGAATTTCACAGAGCAGTGGCGACGTATCACCGATTCGCGCGATCCGGGAAGTCGCGAAATTCTCCCGGTCATCTACGGCGGGCAGAACGTGCGATTCGCTGCGACACCCGACGACCTCACCGAACTCGACGGCCTGCGCGACTGGGAATCTCCCCGCATCGTGTACTGGCAGCATCCCAGCGATCCGATCGTGTGGTGGTCCTCCCAACTGGTCCGGCACCGCCCGGACTGGCTGCGCGAGGAGCGCGGCGCCGACATCGACAAGGGGATGTCGTGGATTCCGTTCGTGACGTTCTGGCAGGTCACGCT